>PIVZ01000108.1 GCA_003354045.1 bacterium | reverse complement strand
CCAGCACCATGTTCGGCATCGGTCCCACCGAGCTCATAATCATCCTGGTAATCGCCCTGCTCGTACTAGGCCCCAAGCGATTGCCCGAGCTCGCCCGCTCTCTGGGGCGCGGCCTGGCCGAGTTCCGTCGCGCCACCTCGGACATCACCGACGAGATCGACGATGCCCGTAACATGATCACCGAGGAGACGCGCAAGGCCACCTCCACAGCCAGTGCCGATGCCGACCTGGCGCGGGCGCGCAAGCCCAAGGGCGCGCAGGCCCGCACCGATAGCGCCGGCGGAGACGGCGGCGAAGAGAAAGAGGGAAAACCGGATTCGTCCGGAGCCGACCACGAAGGCTGATGGCGGACGTCGAACTGCCGCTTAGCGGCCATCTCGCAGAGCTGCGCACCCGCCTCGGTCGGGCCCTACTGGCATCGCTCATCGGGTTTGCCATCTGTTATCCGAGCGCCAACTGGATCTTCGGCATCCTCGAGGGACCGCTCAGGGAAGCCGCGGCCGCCGGCGGAGTCGAGACCTCGCTGATTGGCACAGGCGTTGCCGAGGCGTTCTTCACTCGCCTGAAGGTCTCTTTCATAGGTGGCGCTTTCCTCGCCCTGCCGGTCATCCTCTACGAGGTATGGATGTTCATCCTGCCCGGCCTCAAGGAGCGCGAAGCGCTGTACGCGCGGTCTTTCGTGATCTTCGGCACTCTCTTTTTTCTGGCCGGCGCGTATTTTTGCTACCGCGTCGTCTTTCCCGTGGGATTCCCCTTCTTTCTGGCCGAGTACAGCAGGATCGGCATCGATCCGGTGCTACGCATAAGCGAGTACCTGTCCTTCTCGGCGCGCCTGCTGCTGGCCTTCGGTCTTACCTTCGAGATGCCGGTGGTGACTTTCTTCCTGGCCCGCGCCGGAATCGTCACCCACCACACCCTGCTGCGTCATGCCCGCTACGCCATCCTGGTGCTTTTCGTCGTGGCCGCCATACTGACGCCCCCCGATGCCGTCTCCCAGCTTTTGATGGTGGGGCCGTTGCTGCTGCTCTATGGGATCTCGATAGGAGTGGCTTACGTATTCAGGCGCCGCAGCCCGCTGGAAGAAGACGAAGACTGACCCGCGTGGGGCTAGTCGAGCAGCATTCGCGCCAGCTCGTCGCGCATCTCAGCCGTCGGCTCGACGATCGTGACGATACCCGCCTGCGTTAGCTCGGCAAGCACGCCTGCCGTAAGCGCGGCAAAGTCGGGCACTGCCAGAAGTACAAGCAACGCGATTCCGCGCTCGAAGTTCGGCTCCATCGAACGTGCGATCCCGATACCTTCGTAGGATTCGATCAAGAGCTTTACGTAGACCACTTCCGGACGCGGCACTGTGAAGAATACCGCGTGGACGCCGAGCCTTTCCTCGACCGGCGGCAACGCGAGGCTGACTCGGCCCTCGACCATCGGTGCCTTCGCTGCGTTCATCGATGCCTTCCGTTCGTTCACTGATGCCTTCCGGCGGTTGCTCAATGCCTTCCGGTCGTTCCTTAATGCCTTCCGGCGGTTGCTCAATGATAAACCCGTGAGACGTCGAAGTAGACCCAGCTGCGGTCTTCGCAGCGCCTGCACTCGACGTGCACGACTCGCAGCAGCGTTGCCTCCGAGCGCTCGGAGCGCTCGCCGACGCCATACAGCGCGCCGCCACAGAGACAGTCGCGGTGCCTCACGTGCTCATCGATGTCATCGAAGGAATCAACCGGCAGCGCAGTCTCGGCGCTGCCGCCCGGAAGGGCACGCAGGCGCCGGGTGCGCCGGACTCGTCGCTGCAGCCTCCATGCCGAGGCGGCAAGCGCGAGCAGGAGGGCAAACCCGAGCGCCAAGCCCGTCATCGACCGACCTCAGAACAAGACGCCGCCGGGAAGCGGCGGCAGATCTATTTCGAGCGTCTGCTCGACGCGCGCCTCGAACGGCTCCACGGCTGCGCCCGCCGAAGCCCGCTCGAGATCGCTCACGAAGCTGTCGGGTACGACCAGATCCGGGGCTGCTGCCTCGCCCCCGATGGTGACCGGCACGTCCAAGATCTCGTCCGTCCCGACCAACGCTTCGAGCCATGGCGCCGCCGCAACGAGCTTCGCGGTGACCTCCGGTGAGATCTCCACGGCGCCCTCGATGCGCAGCCGCTGTCCTCCGGTCGCGCCCACACGGCCGCTGCCGGTAAGGGCCAGCTCCCTGCTCAGCATCGCCCGCAGGTTGGCGATTCGCAGGCCCTCTTCGTCATCGCGCTCGAATTCGAGGGCGAAAGAGAGAAGCTCGGTCGAGTTCTCTCCGAAAGTGCGGGGATACTCATCGATGAGATCTTCGGTGAATACCTCGGCAAGGTCGGCCTCGTTGCCCAGCGCGGTGAAGAGCTGGCGGCCGAGGCTAACGCCTTCGAAAATGGTATCGGTGAGACCGACGCGTCCGTAGAACTCTCTCGCACCGCCCTCCTCGCTGAACAGGAAGTTCGCGTGCGCCGTGCCGTCGAGTGATAGCTCGTAATCGTCGATCAGCGTGGAGGCGAGCCCTGCCGCATCCACTTTGGAGAACTTGCCGCCGACGCGGAAGCGGTCCCCGTCTTGCGGTTCGTAGGAAACCGAGACCGTGACCTCGCCGTCCAGTAGCTTTGCGTTGTAGGTGCCACCGGTAACCTTCTCTCTGAAATAGCGGGCGCCGAACAGCACCGCCGGAAGATTGATATAGCCGATACGTAGCGATGGCCCCGTCACGCTCACCGAGGCCACGGCGTTGCTGGCCAGCAGCGAACCTTGGAACCGTGGCTTCGGCATCTCCAAGTCGTAGCCGCGCGCGCCGCGCAGGGTCAGGACCTCGGCGCTACCCTCGTAGCGCATCTGATACTTCGACGGCCGCCCGGTGATCTCGACTTCGCCGTCAACGACCGCGTCAGGGCGCCACTGCTCGGGAACGCCGAACTCCTCGGCGACCGCCGCCACATCCACCCCCTCGAACGGGAATCTGAGGCGAAATTTGGCGTCCCACCAAGGCTGCATCCAACCCATTATTCCAAGCTCCTGGCCGCCCCAGCGGATACTGCCGTCGCGTGCGATCAGCCTCCTGTCGTCAAGTGCGAGGTCAACCGTAAAGGTAAGCGGCTCGGTGCGCCCGACGACGGTCCAGTCGAAGCCACCCTCGACCTCGATCTTCAGCGGCTCGGCCGGCGCATCCTCGGTTGTCCTGGTACCGAGGAAGCCCTTGCCGGTGCCGCGCACATCGAGGTCGCCGCCAAAGCTGTCGTCGAGGTATACCGCAAAAATCTCGCGCAACGCCTCCACGTCGAGAGCGCCCAAGGAGAATTCGAACTCGAGATCGTGGGATCCTTGCGGACCCGATTGCCAGCTCACCCGCCCGCTCAGCGCGGCGCTGGAGCGCTGGTCGAGCGGCCGCCCGCTGCCACGGAACGCCAGCTCGGCGCCGGAGGGCGAAGGCGTGAGCTCGAGCTCGACGTCATTCAGGATGTGGTCCCCGGTAGCCTCGTAGACCAGCCGTGACCGGCGCAGCACCCAGCGCTCGATGGCACCCGGCCTACTCCGGCCGCCGTCGCTGCCACGCAGCAACGGCAACAGCTCGTCGCGCCGGTTGGGGTTGATTCTTACCGTCGCCGAGATCACCTCCACTTCGCCGCCCTCGAAACTACCTGCCAGCAGACCGCTCAAGCCGGCGTAAACGCGCACGACGTCGGCTTCGAGCGCGATCCTCTTGGCGCCCTCGCGCGTGACCGTGAAGTCGCGAATCTCGAGGGCGGGACGTGGCAGGATGCTCAGGCCGAAAGCGCCGGCCGTCAGCTCCAGGCCACTGTCGTCTTGCAGATCGGCGAGCAGTCGTTCCCCACTCTCGCCGATACCTGCGGATAGAGCGGAGATTGACAAGGCGGCCGCCGCGACGAGCGCGACGAGCGCGACGCCAATTACCAATAATACCTTGCGCATACTTCTAGAACGGGATACGGGAGCGCGATTCTACTGCCCACCAAGGAGGGTAGCAAACCATGACCTTCGAGCACATCACCTTGGGCGTGGAAGGCGGAATCGCACGCCTCACGTTCAACCGCCCCGCCGAGCGAAATGCCATGACGGCCGGTATGGGGTTAGAGATCAAGGAGGCCGTTGGCCTCATCAACGAAAACGATGAAGCCCGCGTGGTCGTCATCACCGGGGCAGGAAAGTCGTTCTGCTCGGGTGCCAACCTGCGCACCCTGGGAACCGAGGCCGGCGTCGGGAGCGGAGACGACGGGCTCGGCAGCCCCGAGCGTTTCTACAGGCTCTTCCTCTCGGTGCGCGACTTACGGGTTCCGTCGATTGCCGCAATCAACGGCCATGCGATCGGCGCCGGACTGTGCTTCGCGCTGGCCACCGACATGCGCGTCATGAAGGTGGGCGCGAAGGTGGGGGTGACCTTCGTCAAGCTCGGGATTCATCCCGGAATGGCCGCCACCTGGAACCTGCCGCGTCTGATCGGACCGGCCGCCGCGGCCGATCTCCTCTACACCGGCCGCGTAATCGGGCACGAGGAGGCTCTGGCCTACGGTCTCGTCAACCGCGTGGCCGGCGACGACTTCGAAGAGGTCGTCACCGAGCTCGCCCAAGACGTGGCGGCCAGTGCGCCGCTGGCCGTACGAGCCCTCAAGCAGACGCTGGCCGGTACGGCAGAGCGCACTATCGACGATGCGCTGGTGCGCGAGGCAACGGTTCAGGCGGGAACCTTCCAGACCGAGGACGCGGCCGAGGGCATAGGTGCGATCCTCGAGAAGCGCCGCCCGCAGTTCAAGGGCCGTTAGCGGCGGCCGCGCGGGGGTCGCTTTCCGCGTAGTTCGTCACCAGCCATCTGCCATCGCTCGGCCGCAGGGTGAGCAGCACCCGTCTCGAGAACGGCGACACTCCGCTCGGCGCGACGCGCAGGTCGTACTCGTAATTCGCTCGGTCTGCCGTCTCGTCCGTATAGCCGAGCCTGTAGTTGACCGACGGCCTGTCGGCCGCTCCATCGGCGACCAAACCGCCTGTCAGCGCTATCTGCTCGTCGATCTTGTCGAGTGCGACGGCGGCGCATAGATCCCTGGCCGCAGCCAGATCCATACCGACGTAGTAGCGGTCGAGGAAAGCTTCGGCGATGTCTCTAGGAGTCTCGCCAGCGGCGTGGCAGCCCGAAAGCCACAAGGACACGGAGAGGATGACGAGCAGCGGCCGCGTCATTTCTTGAACAGATGGTCGAGCGTCGCGAGGCCGCCGGAGGCTCCATCGCCGGCCCCGCCAGCGCCCGCGGCGCCCGCGGCGCCCGCGGCGCCCGCGGAAAAGTAATCACAGAAGGTCGCGCGATCTTTCTCCAGCACTCGCTCTGCCGAGCTTTCACGGCAGTCGTTGTAGGTCCCGTGCTCGTAGAAAGAGCAGTTGCGACAGCAGCGCAGATCCATGCCGCAGCGGTCGCAGCAGGCGCTACGCGCGAGCACGCCTTCGAAGGTGAAGCTTTCGCTGCAGGAGTGACAACGAACCGTCTGCTCGGCCACGCTAACCTCTCCCGGTCTGCTCACTGAGCCACGAGTCGAGCGTGGCAATGAGCTGCCCTAGCGCGCCCGGTTCTTCGAAACGGTGCCCTACTCCGTCGAAGACCTTCGTGGTTACCGGACCGGCGGCAGTGTCGGCGATCAGGGCCGCATGCTCCACGGGCACGACGGCATCGGCGGAACCGTGCATCACCAGCAGCGGCACGTCTACGTGCGAGATCCGAGCAAGCGCGTCTATTTTCTCGATATCGTCGAGAAAGCCGGTCTTCAGAAAGCCGCTCCCCCACGGATAGCGCCCCGTGGCACGCCACTCGGCGAGGTCGCTCTCGGCAAGCCCTGCGGTGAACACCGAGGTATCGGCCACCGCGGCAATCGTGGCAACGCGATCTACCAAGTTGGGCCGCTGCGCCGCGACCAGCAGGGCCACGAGACCGCCGAGGCTCGAGCCCACGATCGTACAGTCGAGCGGCTCGAACTCCGCGACGAAGTCGAGCACCCCTAGCACATCGTCTACTTCGGCGCTGACCGTGAGGTCCTCGAACCTGCCCTCCGACTCTCCTACGAACGAGAAATCGAAGCGCAGCACCGTGTAATCGCGTGAGCTGAATCGCTTGGCGATCGCCTCCTGCTTGGTACCCCGGTGCGTCGATTCCATGCCATGGCAGAGCACCAGCCAACGCCCACTGGCCTCGGCACTGCGGTGCAGCTCGCCCACGAGCATGTTGCCCCTGCGACTCGGAAATTCGACGCGTTCCCCCCGAAAAGCGGGCGTTTCTTGGTCCTGTTGTGGCATGCCTCCGGCCCTTGATACCATAGCGGTCGGTGGTGCAGAAATCTCCGACAGAAAAACTGGTGGCCGCCTTCGAGCTCTACCTACGGGTGGAAGCCGCGCTGGCGGTCAATACCCAGCGCGCCTACGTGGCCGACCTGCGCCAATTTGCCGGCTTTCTGATCGAACGCGGGCTCATCAAGCAAGCCGACGCAACTGAGATAGTCGCCGCCGGCCCGGACGCAGTCCGCACATACGTGGCCGACCTGCTCGCGCACCGCTCGCGCTCGACCGTGTCACGCAAGCTGGCGACACTGAGAACCTTCTTCGGCTTCCTCGCCCACGGCACCGGCGGCGCCAATCCGGCCGAGCTGGTGTCGGCGCCCAAGGTGCCGAAGCGCCTGCCCGTGCATCTGCCGGTAGACGACCTCAGCCTTCTCCTCGAGGCGGTAGACACCTCCGATGATGCCGGCCTGCGCGACCGCGCCCTGCTCGAAGTTCTCTACTCTTGTGGCCTGCGTGCGGCGGAGTGCGTCGGCCTGGACTGGGGGAGCGTTGCGACGGAGCTGGGAGTCGTGCACGCCCGCGGCAAGGGGAGCAAGGAAAGGATCGTGCCCATCGGCAACGACGCCCTCGCGGCCCTGGAGCGCCTGCGTAGCGGCTGGCGGGGCAATCTCGTGGACCGCGACGCGATTTTCCTCAACTTGCGCGGAACCAGGCTCAGCACGCGCAGCGTGGGCAGGATCGTCGAACGTCACCTGCGCGAGTCGGGCGTGCAGATTCACGCGACACCGCACTCGCTACGCCACTCGTTCGCGACTCACCTCTTGGAGAGCGGCGCCGACCTGCGGGCCATCCAGGAAATGCTCGGCCACGCCTCGATCGCAACCACGCAGAAGTACACCCATATCGACCTGCGCCATCTGACCTCGGTGTACGACAAGGCCCACCCGCGCGCCTGAGGCCCGAGCCCCGGCCCCGCTCCCCTTCATCGCTGGCAATCGCCCGTGAAATGGGCGAATTAGTCGGCGTGATTAGATCTACGACGATCATAGCGGTGCGACGGGGTGAAAAGGTCGCGATGGCCGGTGACGGCCAGGTCTCGGCCGGCGAGACCGTGATGAAGGCGTCAGCGCGCAAGGTCCGCCGTCTCTACGGCGACCGCGTGCTCGGCGGCTTCGCCGGAGCGACGGCAGATGCGCTCACCCTGTTCGAGAAGTTCGAGGGCAAGCTCGAGAAATACAGCGGCAATCTCACGCGCTCGGCGGTCGAGCTGGCCAAGGACTGGCGCAGCGACCGGGTGCTCAGGCGCCTGGAGGCGATGCTGGTGGTCGCCGACGTGGAGCAGTCGTTTCTGATCACCGGGGCCGGTGACGTGATCGAGCCCGATGACGGCGTGATCGGCATCGGCTCGGGCGGCAACTACGCGGTGGCCGCCGCCCGCGCGCTGCTCGCCCACACCGAGCTCGACGCCGGCGAGGTCGCCCGCGAAGCGATGAAGGTCGCCGAGTCGATCTGCGTCTACACGAACGGCAACGTGACGATCGAGGAGCTGCCGTGAACGAATATCCGATGACGCCGCGGGAGATAGTCTCGGAGCTCGACCGCTACATCGTCGGACAGCGCGCGGCCAAGCGCTCGGTGGCGATCGCACTGCGCAACCGCTGGCGGCGCCAGCAGGTGCCCGAGGAGCTGCGCGACGAGATCGCCCCCAAGAACATCATCATGATCGGCCCGACCGGCGTCGGGAAGACAGAGATATCGCGGCGCCTGGCGCGCCTGGCCGATGCGCCGTTCATCAAGGTCGAGGCCTCGCGCTTCACCGAGGTCGGCTACGTCGGCCGTGACGTGGAATCCATCATCCGCGACCTGACCGAGCTATCCGTCGGCATGGTGCGCGATGAGGAGGCCGAAAAGGTCCAGGTAAAGGCCCGCGAGCGCGCCGAGGAGCGCATACTCGACGAGCTGCTGCCGACCGCCGGCACCGAGGTCATGGCTCCGGGCGGCCCGCAGAGCGCACCCGATAATGCCGCCACGCGAGACAAGCTGCGCCGCCTCCTGCGCGAGGGCGCGCTCGATGAGCGTACCGTGCAGATCCAGCCACCCCAGCAGGCAATGCCCTTCCTCGAGATAATCACCCCGCAGAATCTCGAGGAGGCCGGATTCAACTTGAAGGAGACGCTCGGCAACATGTTCGGCGGCGCGGGCCCCGGCGCGGGCCCCGGCAAGGACGCCGGCACCCGCCGCGTGAGCGTTGCCGAGGCCCTCGACATGCTCACCAAGCAGGAGGCGCAGGGGCTCATCGACATGGAGCAGGTCGCCGCCGAGGCCATCCGCCGGGTCGAGCAGAACGGTATCGTCTTCATCGACGAGATCGACAAGATCTGCGGGCGCGAAGCCGGTTCCAGTTCCGGCCCCGACATCTCCCGCGAGGGCGTCCAAAGAGACCTGCTGCCGATAGTCGAGGGCTCCTCGGTGAAGACCCGCACGGGAATGGTGAGAACCGACCACATCCTCTTCATCGCCTCGGGCGCCTTCAACCTCTCGAAGCCGGCCGACTTGATCCCCGAGTTTCAAGGACGCTTCCCGGTGCGCGTCGAGCTCGATGCGCTCGGTCGCGACGACTTCATACGAATCCTCACCGAACCGCAGAACTCTCTGGTACGCCAGTACACGGCGCTGCTGGCAACCGAGCGCGTCACCGTCAACTTCGCGGACTCGGCCATCGAGGAGATCGCCGGCATCGCGGCCGAGGTAAACAGCCGCTCCGAGAACGTAGGCGCGCGGCGCCTGCATACGATCATGGAGAGGATGCTCGACGAGGTTTCCTTCCATGCACCGGAGCGCGGCGGTAGCGTTGTTGATATAGACGCCGCCTACGTGCGCGAAAAGCTCGGTCCCATCCTGGAAGATCAGGACCTTTCGCGTTATATACTCTGATCCTTTCAAGCCCCGCGCACGCCACGCGAACTGCCAGTAGGGGCTAGAAGGTAGGAAGTCGTGGACAAGCTGATCGCCAAAGCCGAAGTGTTGCTCGAGGCGCTGCCCTACATGCAGCGTTTCGCGGGACGCACGATCGTCATCAAGTACGGCGGCAACGCCATGCTCGACGACAAGCTGAAGTCGGGCTTTGCCGTGGACATCGTGCTTCTCAAGTCGCTGGGCCTCAACCCGATAATCGTCCACGGCGGCGGCCCGCAGATCGGCAAGGCCCTCGAGCGCCACGGCATCGAGACCAAGTTCGTCCGCGGCATGCGGGTGACCGACGACGAGGCCATCGAGATCGTGGAGATGGTGCTCGGCGGACAGATCAACAAGGGTATCGTCACCAACATCCACAGCCACGGCGGCAAGGCCGTCGGACTCACCGGCAAAGACGGCAACCTGCTGCTGGCCGACCGCATGAAGGTGCGCGTCAAGCAAGACGGCAAACGGGCCGTGACCGTCGATCTCGGCCACGTAGGCAAGATCCGCCGGGTAAACCCCGACGTCATAGAGCGCATCCTCGGTACGGATTTCATACCGGTGGTCGCTCCGATAGGCGCCGACGAAAAAGGCCGCACCTACAACATCAACGCCGACCTTGCCGCAGGCGAGATCGCCAAGGCGCTGAAAGCCGAGAAGCTGATCCTGCTCACAGACGTGGCCGGCATCAAGAACGAGCACGGTAAGGTGCAACCTTTCGTGAGCGCCGCCGAGGCCAAGAAGCAGATCCGTAACGGAACTATCGCCGAAGGAATGGTGCCCAAGGTCGAGTGCGCGATAGCGGCGCTCAGCCACGGTGTGAGCCAGGCGCACATAATCGACGGACGGGTGAGCCACGCGGTGCTGCTCGAGATTTTCACGCGCAGGGGCGTGGGGACCGAGGTGGTGCTGCGTGCGCCGGCTGCCAAGAAAGCGACCCGAAAGAAGGCGACCGCGAAGAAGACCGTGCGGGCCAAGACCAGCGCCAAGAAGAAGACTGCAAAGAAGTAGTACGAACGGCCATGAAGATACGACGTCTGAAGATGTCTAATAATGCTTGACGACAAATGAGCACCAGCGGATCGACAATAGAACGCACCGATCGTTACACGGTGCCCAACTACGCGCGCTTTCCGGTCACGTTCGTGCGCGGCCAGGGGTGCAGACTGTGGGACGAGAATGGCAAGGCCTACCTGGACATGCTGAGCGGACTCGGCGTGTCGGCCCTCGGGCACGGCTATCGGCCGCTGGCATCGGCCATCGCCGAGCAGGCCGCGGCATTGCTGCACACCTCGAACCTCTACTACCACGAGCCCGGCGCCTTGCTTGCCGAGCGGCTCGTCAAGCTTACCTTCGCCGACCGCGCGTTCTTCTGTAACAGCGGGGCAGAGGCCAACGAGGCGGCGATCAAGATGGCGCGCCGCTTCGGTGGAGACCGCTACGAGATCGTCTCGGCGTTCCGCTCGTTTCATGGGCGCACGCTCGGCGCGCTGGCCGCCACCGGGCAGTCGAACTTACAGGAAGGCTTCGGTCGCCT
>PIVZ01000107.1 GCA_003354045.1 bacterium | reverse complement strand
GTGATCGCCGGCCCCACCGGCAGTGTATATGCGACGCACTACGACGGAGGGAAGACGCACGTTGCGTGGTGGTCTGCGGAATGGGACGGCTCGGGCATCTGTGGGGCTGTCAGTACCAGGACGTCGAGCCCGACATGCTGGTGGCCGGTAAGGGCTTCTGTGGCGGCCTCTATCCGATGTCGGCGGTGGTCACGCGGCCGGAGTGTCTCGACTTCTTCGGCGAGTCACCCTACCGGAGCATCTCCTCTTTCGGCTGGTCCAACATCGGCGCCCGCGTGAGCCACGCGGCCCTCGTGGAGACCGAGCGGCTGCTGCCGCGCCTCGGCCCCCTTGGCGACAAGATCGAAGCGAACCTATCGACTTTGCAGCAACGCTACTCTTCGGTGCTGCCCGCCGTCCGCAGGGCCGGTGTGATGTTCGCCCTCGATTTCGCCGACGAGACCGCCGGTATGACCTTCCTGGCGCTCATGTTCGGCCTCGGGGTGCTTGTGGTCGCCTCGAGCCAGCGCCTCGATATCGTCAAGCTCTATCCGCCCTTCATTCTCGAGGACGAGCAGGTCGATTCCTTCTTCGAGCGCATGGAGTCGGCCCTCGCACAGATGAGCTGACGGACTCACGCGGGTCAGATGCCGCCGCGTACGGCGCGGGCGAAGGTGCCGTCGAGGTCGCCTGTAATCTTCGGCAGCCCGCTGGTGATACCGCGGATGTCGTGGGAGACGACGTAGGCGTGGTCGGGCACCCACAGGCTCGTCGAGTTGGTCCAGTAGAAGGTTGGTATGGCGGTCTGCGTGTCAGGATCGTCGAACAGGAGACACGGCGAGATGTTGCACTGGCAGGTGGGGCTTCCTCCTTCTCCCTTGCACGACGGGAAGACCGGTTGGATCGAGTGCACCTCGGCAAGCGTCGGGATCCGCCAACCGTTTGCTCCGGCAAAACCTGCGTCGTTCAAGGTGTCGAGGAAGTCGGTGAACAGCGTCCCATCTTCGATGAACGGCGAACCTGTGCTCCAGGTGTAGATGTTGTCCGTGTCGTGGACGCTGTCGTCGTCAGTCTTCTTCTCCCATACGAGCCTGGACAGGTTGTCGGTTACCGTCCCATCGACGTTGTCTACGAACCGGTCGCCGACGCAGGTGCTGCCTACCAGCTTGGACTTGGTCTGGAACTTCGTCCATTTCTTGAAATAGCTCTTCCGGCACTTCAGGAACGCTTTCTCGAAGTCCGTGTTCGTCCCCTGCGAGAGGGCCGCATAGAGCTTCGCGGTCGCGTCGTCGATGCAGCGCACGTGCGCGCCCCAGGCAGAGGCGAGCGCCTTGAGGCAGTTCCCCTCGGGCGTGGGCGCTGCCTGCACGCTTCCCGTCGAAACCAGCACGGTGAAAGCGGTAAGGGCCGCCGATAAAATTGTTCTCATGATGGACCTCCGATTGTCGAGCGAGTTATCTTCGTGGCAAGACCCCCTCTGATCCTGGTCCCCACTTCGACCCCGTCTTTGTGGGGCTGCCGGTGGTATCAGCACATTTCGCGCCAAATACCCGGCTGCCCGTCATGAGAACGCCAAGTTCGTGGATTGCGGAGAGAAACAGACGTGATCGGCACGCGCGCGAGGTCTGGCAGGCAGACTCGATTACGATTGCGGGGGCAGCATTTGGCGCCCTGGGGCAGCATGCTGCCCCGAAGCCGTTACGGGAGAGATTAACGCCCCGCGGTTCCCGGGGGCTCTATTTGCCAGCAAGGTCGAGTCGTGGCGTGAGCAAACGGGTGCTCACCTGAGCGTCAAACTCGCGCGAAAGCGGAGCCGTCGTCACGCATGTCCTGCCCGGGCCGAGTCCGGTCAGCTTCGTGGGCGGCGGGGGATCGAGTGCTCCCAGTCGGCCAGCAGGGCACGCAGGGCGGCGACGAAGGCCAGCGGCTGGTCGAGGATGAGGTGGTGATATGACTCGGGGATCTCAACCACCGGGGCGTTGCGGTCGAGCAACGAGTACATGTAGTCCTTGATCTCCGGGGTTATCAGGTGGCTGTGCTCGCCGTGGAGGATGGCGATGCGGCAGCGCGTCTCGGTCAGGTAATGGCTGGTCGGCTTCGGCGAGGAGCGCAGGAAGATCGCCGGGTCGAACTTCCACGTCCAGCCACCCTCTACCTCGTGCAACGAGTTTCGTGCCACATGATCGACGATGAAATCGTTCTCGCACGGCTGCGGCGGGAACAGACGGAAATGCTCCATGGCCTCATCCAGACTCGGGTAGGTCTTCGGGTTGCGGAAGACGCGGCCGCGCGCCCCCTCTTCGCTCTCGGGGTCGGGGCGGCGCACGGGAGAGTCAACAACGACTGCACCGGCCAGGCGGTCACCGTAAATGGCGGCGGCAACGATTGTGACGAAGCCACCCATGCTGTGGCCGACCAGCACCGGAGCACCGATGAAGCCCGCATCGCGGCACACCTCCATTGCCTCCTTGGCCCATAGCTCGCGTGGATATTCTTCACGACGACCGCTGTCACCGTGGCCGCTCAAGTCCATTGCGGCCACGTGGTATTCGTTCGTCAGCTTGGGGGCGATGAAGCTCCACCAGTGGGCGTGCGCGGCGCCGCCGTGAATGAGCAACAGGCCCGGCTTCGCGGCGTCTCCCCAGCGCAGGTAGTGGATCGGGCAGCCGTCCACCTCGACCGTACGGTCATCGCACGGCTCGGCCATGACATCGCTAAACCATTTCGGTGCTTCACTCATGCCGAATGTTCCTCGGTGACCGCGGAGGCCGCAACCCGGCACGTGTGGCCGGCGTGGTAATCGGTCAAATGACAGCGCATGCAGGCTAGTCGCGCTCCAGGTAAGCGGCCATCACGTTGATCATCGGTTCGACGTCGGCGGTGCCGGCCATCTCGCGCGATGAATGCATGGAAAGTATCGGAATGCCCACGTCTACGACCGGGATGCCCACGCGGGCGGCCGTCACCGGCCCTATCGTCGAGCCGCAGAGCATGTCGGCGCGGCACACGAAATGCTGTGGCGTTATCCCGACCTCGCGGCAGAGCGAGGCGAACAGCGCACTGGTCCGCCCGTCGCTGGCGTAGGCCAAGTTGATGTGGCTCTTGATCACCGGGCCCTTACCGATGACCGGCTTGTGGCCGGGCTCGTGACGGTCGGCGTAGTTGGGATGAACGGCGTGCGCGACGTCGGCCGAGACCATGGAAGATTGAGCCAACGCACGAGGCCTGGCTTCCTCGTCATCGGATCGGGAGTGGCTTATGCGCTCGATGACGTCGGCCAGAAAAGGCCCGGCGGCGCCGTGGGCGCTGCGGCTGCCCACCTCCTCGTTGTCGTAGAGAACGATCATCCGGGTCGCCTCTCCGGGATCGCCCTCGCCGGCGCTCAGCAGTGCGCGCAGGGCCGCATGACAAGACGCGAGGTTGTCGAGGCGTGGGGCGTGAATGAACTCCCCGCGGGCGCCCGAGACGGTGGAGGGCTGGCAATCGTAGGTCATCAAGTCAAAGCCGGCGATGTTGGTTTCGTCGAGCCCGGTCATGCCGATGCGTTCGAGTTCTTCGAGAATCAGACGGTCGAGCTCGGGCCCGTCGTCCACCCCGACGATCGCGTTCATGTGCTGCTGTGGGTTCAGCTTCAGGCCTTCCTCGCGGATTTCTCGGTTGAGGTGAATGGCCAGGCTGGGCACGCGGAGCAGCGGCCGCTCGAAGTCGATCAGCACGCTACGCAGCCCCTCCTCGGAGGTGACGCTCACCAGGCCGGCAAGCGAGAGGTCGCGGTCGAGCCAGGTGTAGAGCAGCACCCCGCCGTAGGGCTCGAGCGCCAAACGGCGGTAACCTTCCGAATCGGCGGAGGCGGCAGGCTTCAGTCGCAGGTTGGGCGAGTCCGAGTGTGCGCCGATGATGCGGAAGCCGGCCTCGGAGGGCTCGGCCTCTCCCATCTCGAAAGCGATCAGACTGCCCTCGCCGCGTACCACGTAGCAGCGCTCCCCGGCCTCGAGCTCCCAACGCTCGGCCTCTGCGAGCCCGGAGTAGCCGGCAGCATCCAATCGCCGTGCCGTCTCGGCCACGGCGTGATACGGGGTCGGAGAGGCGTCAATGTAGGCGAGCAAATCCTCGATTTCCACAGACATGGTGGCGCTGAGCATAGCCGCTGCCCCATGAAGTCGGAATCGCCGGTGGAAACGGCCGATTACAGGCCAGCCGTTGCAGCAGATTGCGTCGTGATCTATGCCGGTCAGCAATCAGCCGAAGAACCCCGGATCTCGGTGCCCGGCCACGGGAGCGGGTTCTTCAGCGAGCTGCCGAGCACATGAAGATCCGACGTTTTCAGGACTCCGACATCGACCAGGCGGCAGGGCTGCTGGCCCGCGCACAGATACGCTACCGGAGTCTGGCACCCGACCCGCAGATGCTGGCTGCCTGTTTCGAGGAGCCGGAGGCCTGCCGGCCGTTGATCGAGCGCCTGTTCGCGGGGTCGCGAACCCGCGGAGCGGCGGCCGAGAGCGACGGCCGGCTGACGGGATTCCTGCTCGGAGAGAAGCAACTGTTCGGGCCGACCGAGTTCGGCTCGATATATGCCGAGCCTCACTCGGTGGGCATGCCGCTACACGGCCACGCCATCGCAGAAGACGCCGACCCGCACGCCGTCTACCCCCGTCTCTACGGCGAGCTCGCCGAGCACTGGGTGGACGAAGGCTTTTTCGTACATACGGTCGGCATCCCGTCGATGGTTGCGGACGTCGAAGACGCTTGGTTGGGCACCGGTTTCGGCCGCAAATCGGTGTGCGCGGTTCGTGAGGTCGACAGCGACCCGGCCGTGCTCGTTTCGCAAGGCGGTAGGCGCGACGACGTTTGTGTGGAAAGGCTCGTCGATGCCGACGATGAGATCATGGAAACCTTCCACCGCGACTTGATGACCTATCAGACCGCCGCCCCGATGTTCTGGCCCTACGATGGCGAGCAGGACGCCAACGTTCGCAACGTTCGTCGCGCGCTGCTCGAGAACGGCGATGGTTTCTGCTTTGCGGCCAGGGTGGAAGGAGAACCGGCCGGAAGCATGCTGTTCACGACCCCGGTCTTTCTTTCGCCGTTGCTGGTGCCCGAGACGATGCTCTACCTATGGGAGGGGTACGTTGCGCCGTCACACAGGAGCAGCGGCGTAGGTGCTGCGCTGCTCGCGAGCTCGCTCGACCTACTGCGCGAGCGCGGCCACCGTTGGTGTGCTCTGCACTTCGTGAGCGGCAACATCCTCGGTGGATCGTTCTGGCTGCGCAACGGCTTCAAACCGGTCGAGCACACGCTGCGCCGCCATGTGGACGAGCGCGTGGCCTGGGCGCGCGGCCCGGGCTCGAAGGTTATCAAGTAGCAGGGGACGAAACCCGCGCTACGCTCGAGCGCGCGACCCATGCATCGCCGCCGCCGGAGAGCTTGATCCGCACCCAACGTTGACGTCCTTCGAGGATTTCGACCTCGGTGCCGCCGGGCAGCGGTTGAGAGAACCTTGTCGGGGCATTGCCCGAGTCGGCCGCACGCGCCACCGTCTCCTCGGCCACCAGCACTGCGCTCGCGCTCCTGGCCGGAGACGTATCGACGGCCAGGGAGACGACCAGCGCGACCCATACCAGGCCCGGCAGCAGAGCCACGTTTCCCGCCAGTACACTACCGCTGCGGATTGCCCAGCCGACGGTGCAGGCCAGCACCAGGAAGAACAGCCCCGCCAGTGCCAGCCGCTCGTCATGCGAGAGCGCGTTTTGCCAGAAGAAGAAGCTCTCTAGCAGGCCGGTTGCTTCGGGTCGCGGAACCCAGACCGGCAGAAGGCTGCGCGCGTGAGCCAGGTTATGCAGCGCACGGCTGTGGTCGGGGTCGAGCAACAAGGCCCGCCGGAAAGCCAGCACCGCCTCTCCGAGTCGCTCGGCCTGCAGGCTGGCCGTGCCGAGATTGGCGTAGAGGTCGGCGTTGGCGGCTCCGTTGTCGATAGCGCTACCGAAGAGACGTGCGGCGCGTTTGAAACCCGCCAGGCGCTCGCCGCGTTCGGTTGCCGCCTGCGCCTGCTCGTAAGCGGCTATGGCTGCGCGGATCGTTTCCACGCCAGGCGCGAAGACGGCGGCCGGCGCAGCGGCACTGTCGGAGTCGGCGACGACTGCGACAGCGATCTCGGCCGGCACTGCGGCGCTGGCGCGCGAAGCTAGCGGGTTGCCAAACATCAAGACCGCGGCACATACGACCAGGGAGGCCGCGACCGCTGGTTGCAGCGCCTTGCTCACACGACCTCCTTGGCGATGGACTCGGCAAGTGCCAGTGCGCGCGCCCGCAGCTCGTCAGTGGGCCGTGCGGTCGCGCCGCCCGGTGCGAAGACCAGTGCGTCGCAGTCGGCCAGCAGTGAGTCGAGCTCGTTGCTGAGCATGCCGGGCACCTCGGCCCGTGTTCTGCGCAGGGCATCGGCCACCTCGGCCACGCTGGCCCCACCCTTGATGCGCTTGTGCTCGGCCACCAATGTCTTTCTGCGCTTGACCACCACCGGGTCCCGTGCGGCTCGACGGCGCGCCAAGAGACAAGCGCCGATGATCAGTAAGCCGCTGCCATAAAGGGTCATCTGCGCAGGAGCCGAGGTCAGCCGTGAGCGCCCGGCGGCGGCGAGCCTGCCCACGTCTTTCTCGATGGCCAGGTCGGCTCCGGTAAATGAGAACACCGGGCGGGTCGAGTCGCCCGCGGCCCTTTGCCCTGCCGCCAGCGCCTCCTTGGCGGCTTCCTCATCGCCGGCGTCCGACAATGCCTCCACGCCTTCCGCGGAGCGTACCACGTCACGGGCGGAGACTACCTTTGCTTCGCGGACGGCCAGCGCGACCGGCCGCGAGTGCGTGGTCTGATAGTTGCCCATGTCCGGGTCGAACCACGAGTAGGCGATCGGCGGTATCTCGCTCACCGTCTGGTCGAGAACGCGTATGGAAACCTCGAAGCGTTTGGCGCCATCGTCGAAGATGCCGGCGACCTTGCGGGCGGGCACACGGAAAAGTTTTGACGGCAGGCCGCCGCCGGCGCCGAGGGGCGGTAGCGAGGCGCTCTCCAAGGGCCCGTCGCCGCGCAGTGTGAGGGTGAGCTTGATCGGATCGCCGACCTGCACGACCGTGCGATCGGCCGCCACATCGAGCGTGAAACCACGCCCGATGGCGCCGGCGTAGCTCGGAGGCCGCCCCTGGGCCGGCAGCGGTTTCACGATCAGCACGCGCCGCTCATCGGCGGCGCGAAGCTTGAGGACCTGGGTCGGGATGCGCGAGCCGAACAGATCGCGGCGGAAGCGAATGGCCTGGTCTACGGTGACGCTGGCCGGCTCGAGCTCGAAGCGGCCGGCCTGCATCGGCACCACCGTTCGCGACACGCTCTGGACGATGTAGCTCTTGCCCTCGCGTCTGCGATTCTCGGCCGTGGCCGCGAACTTCTGCATCCCGGATGCCGTAAGGATGCTCATTGTCGCCGTTTCATTCGCGAGCGGCGGGTCGATGAAGTTGAACTCGCCGAGGCGCTCGAACAGCGGCACCCGCACGTTGGCGTTGTAGAGCTTGCCGCGCAGATCGGGTGATACCCACCACTCGACGCGAACCGGCAGACGTTGCCCGATGTAGACGGGCTCCTCAGGCACGACCAGTCGTATCTGCTGCTTGTCGGTCACCGGTATCTCGGTGACGTTGAGGTTCACCGCCTTCGTCGCCGCCGACTTCTCACCCTGCGTGAAGCGAAACGGACCCACGCGATGCCGGCCCGCCTTGTCGGGATGAAAGCGGTAGGAGTAAGTAAACTGTACGCGGTGTGACTTGGTGATGCGGCCGTTGACGATCTGGATGGAGCCGCTGACGCTGGGACTCACACCGCGAAACTCGAGGCGGCCCGACTTCGGCAGCTCTACCGCCACCTCGGGTTGTGGCTCTTCCTCGAAGCCCTCCGCATAGATCTGTATATCCACCGGCACGCCGACGTAGCTGGGTCCCGTGTCGAGCCGTAGCTTGGCTATCTGCGCCTGCGCCGAGCCACAGGCCAGAAGCACGAGCACCGCGGCGCTGAGAACCCCGGCCGCTAGCTCTCGGTGAGAGCCGTGGCCGCGCCCGCTGCGCTCCCACGAGACTCGGCTTCTCACCAGTCCTTCTCCACCGGCTCGTAGCCGCTGTGGCCGTCTTGCGCCTGCTCCTCGCGGCGCTGCGCCTCGCGATCGCGCACACCCTGTAGGAGCTGGCTGGGGTCGGCGTCTTGCGGTTGCTGCTGTTGCTCCTCGTCTTGGCCCTCGCCGTCTTCCTGCTGCTCCTCCTCGCCTTCCTCGCCCTGTTGTTCCTGGGGAGGCTGCAGCACGGCCAGTGCCGCCAGCAAGGATTCGACAGCCTCGTTTTGCCTCGTGCGCACCGAGCCGAGGTCGATCGGGCTGGTGTTCATTCCATGGCCGGCCTCGTTCATTGCCGCGTTGGCCGCGAAGACGTGATCGGCGGCCTCGGCAAGCTTGGCCGCCATCTCCGCCGCCTGCTGTGGATCGACCCCGGGCGCGGCTTCCTGGCTCGGCGGTGGCGCTTCGGCTTGCTGGGCCAGCGCCTGGGCTATGGCCCGGGACGTGCCTGCAAGCGTGGTCTGGCGAGGGGCCATCGGCCCGAGCCGTGCTGCCGTTTCGTCTTCGCTCGCGGTTTGCGCCAGAGCCGCGACCACTTCGGTCTCATCCCCGAGATCGATCTGCCGGCGCGCTGTGTCCTGCAAGTGCTCGATTACCGAGAAGAACAACCGGCGCAGCTCCATCAATGCCTCGACGGCGGCAGACACGGAGGCGCGAGCTTCGGTCAGGGCAAGCGACGGCTCGGAGCCGGCGGCGGGCGCTTCGCCGCGATCGAGGGCGTCGAGATTCTCTTCGGCTCGCCCCATGACGGCGCGCGCCAACAGCAGGCGTGTGGCGGCCAACTCCAACCTTTCGCGCTCGGCTGCGAGCTGCTCGGCTTGCTCTGGCGCCTCGCCGCCTTCCGCGGCGGAGACGGCTTCGAGTTGCTCGTCGATCATGCGCGCAAGGCGCGCGCCTCGCTCTAGATTACGTCCTTGCAACTCGGCGGCTGCCGGCGCGTACTCGCGGATCTCCGCTTCCTCGACCGCCTGCTCGGCCGGCGAGACGACGGCCTGGATGCGCGCTTCATCGCCGTAGGCGAGCTCGATCAAACCGCGTAGGTCGAGGAACTGCTCGCGTGCCTCGCCGAGGGCGGTCACAGCCTCACGCTGCGGCCCGAGCGCATCGGCGGAGTCTTCTTCTTCGAGCTCGGCGGCCGCATCGATGAACATCTGGCGCGCGCGCGCCAGATGTGGCTCTGCCGCACGCGCTCTCTCGAGCAGCGCCTGCTCTTCCGGCGCCGGCGCCTGTTCGGTGTCCGCGGCCAGGTCCGATTGAATGACGGCCGCCTCCAGACCCGAGTGCAGGTCGGCGGTTCTCTCCTGGATGATGGCCTGGGTTTCGGCCAGGTAGTCGTAGGTGAGCCACGCCGGGGCCTTGGCTCCTCCGAGATCGGCCGCGCTGGTTTCGAAGGCGGCTTGCATGGCCGTTGACCGCATCAGCTCGATGCTGTCGGTAAGGATGCCGTCGAGCACGGTGACCGGGTCGAGAAGCTGATCGCGCGCGCGCTTCAGTGCGGCCAGCGCGGCGGCGGCTCGCCGATAGGCCCGCTCGGCCTCGAGGCGGCGAAGCTGGCTTCGCCCCTGTCCCATGCGCTCGCGGGCGCGGTGAAGGTATTCGAGGACGCCGCCCAGCTGAACACCGCGCATCTGTTCCTCGGGTGTCCGTTCCTCCGCGGCTTTGGCCTCGATGGAGGCCAGCTCCTGACCGGCGAGATCGCTCAAGTCCTGACCGTTGGCCAGGACGAGCAACTGTTCGGCCGACAACGAGCGAAACACACGCCGGGTCGATTCCGCCGCGCGCGCCTCTTCGTCGTCGGCCACGTCGACGGTTTTCCTGAGCTCACCGAGAAAGGTGCGCTGTTCTTCGAGCAGTTCATTGATGCGTGCGAGCAGATCGCGCTCGTCCGCGTCTTTGAGACTGTCGGCCAACGCCAGCGCGCGCCGCAACACGACTTCCAGATTGTGACGGGCGGCCTCGTCACCGGGGCGCAGCGCGACTGCCTCGCGAAACCAGGATGCCGCATCGTGCAGCGAGTCGAGGGCGGCCTGTGGATCGGCGGCCAGTGACTCGTCGGCGCGTTTCACCTCGACCCAACCGAGGTTGTAGGTGGCCCTGAAGCGAGCCGTCCCGTCGGTGTCCGCGTTGCTGCGCGCGCTCGAGAACAACTCCTCGGCCTCGGCGAGGTCGCCGGCCGTGAGCTTTTCGAGTCCGCTGTTGTAGGCCTCGCGAGCATCGACCGGAGTTGGCTCCCTTGGCGGCTGTTCCCCACCGCTTGGCTCTGCGGCCGGCTCCGCATCGGCCTGCTGCGCCGGCTCGCCATGCGGCATCGCCCCGCCGTGTGGCGGCGACTTGCCCTGCGGTGGCGTCCCGCCATGCGGTATCGCCCCGCCGTGCGGCCCCGCCCGGGCAGCGGCGACTCCCGGAGTCTGATTGCCGGCCGCCGCAACGAGAGCGGGTCCGGCGAGGAGAGTGAAGAAGACGAACAAGGAGACGGCTAGCTTGGAGCCGCGTGGTGTGGCGCGCCGGCCGGTCGCGACGACCGCGCCGATCAGCGCCGCGAGCCCCAGCAATACGGCCCACTGGAAGGCGTCGTTTCTCACTACCCGGCCGCGACCGTCGAGACGTCCGCGCGTGAGCCCGGCGATGTGGCGCTCGTAGATGGACTCGAGATCGAGCGCGCCGGT
>PIVZ01000106.1 GCA_003354045.1 bacterium | reverse complement strand
CAGTTACGTCCACTGGGACCGCAAGGCAGATGCCCGCCTGGCCGCCGCCCTCATGGGCGTGCAGGCGGTAAAGGGCGTCTAGCTGGGCGCCGGCTTCGCGGCGGCCAGCGTGCGCGGCTCCGAGATTCACGACGAGATCGTGCGCACCGACGACGGCATCGGGCGCGCCACCAACAACTACGGCGGCACCGAGGGCGGCATGACTAACGGCGAGCCGCTTGTCGTCCGCGTTGCCTTCAAGCCGATCTCCACCCTGATGCGTCCGCTTCGCTCGGTCGATATGGTCAGCGGCGAGGAATCGAAGGCCGCCGTCGAGCGCTCCGACGTGATGGCCATACCGGCCGCCGCGGTCATTGCCGAGAACGTCGTGGCCTTCGAATTGGCCGGGTTGTTCCTCGAGAAGTTCGGCGGCGATTCCTTGGTCGAGGTCAGCCGCAACTACCACGGCTACATGGAGCAGATCGGCCGCCCGGCCGCGGCCGGCCCGTGACCAACGTGGTGCTTACAGGATTCATGGCCAGCGGCAAGACGGCAATCGGGCGCCGGCTAGCCAGGCGGCTGGGCTGGGACTTCCTCGACACCGATAGCTTGATCGAGGAGCAGCAGGGCATGAGCGTCTCGGAGATTTTTGCCGCCCACGGTGAGGCCGAGTTCCGCCGGCTCGAACGCGAGCTGGTAGGGTCGCTTGCCCCAGAGCGTCCAACGGTCATCGCCACCGGCGGCGGAACCTTCGTGCATGGGGCCAACCGGCGCGCGCTAGGCCGCTTGGGCGTGGTCGTGTGCCTGGCCTCCAGCTTCGAGACGCTGGTGGAGCGGGCCACGCGCAGCACCAAACGCCCGCTTGCCGCCGGCCCGGAGGCGCGCGACCGCCTGGCCGCGCTGCTTGATGAAAGAATGCCGTCTTATCGAAAGGCCGACGTGCTGGTGGAGACCGACCATCTGACCCTCGACCAGGCTACCGCGCGCGTGCTCTCGATGATCGAGCCACGCCTCAAGCGGCGCAGCGGCTCATCCGCGCGGAGGTCGGCCGACCACTTGGGAGAGCGGAGGCACTGAGAGATGGCGGTAAGAAAGATCAACGTTGCCCTCGGTTCCCGCTCTTACTCGATCCACATCGGGCCCGGCGCCCTCAGTCGTGGCGGAGAGCTTGCAGGTGGCCTGGGCGATGTATCTCGCTTTGTGGTGGTGACCAACCCCGCCGTCTACAAGCTCTACGGCCGGGCTCTCCTGGATGGACTCGAGCGGGACGCAGGCACCGGAATCCCCCACACCGTGATCAAGATCCCCGATGGAGAGGAGTACAAGACGCTCATCACGGTGGAGCAGATCTACGACGACATCCTCGATCTTGGCGCCGACCGCAGCGTCGTGGTGGTGGCCCTGGGTGGCGGGGTCGTCGGCGACATAGCCGGTTACGCTGCGGCCACGGTCATGCGCGGCGTGCGCCTGGTGATGGTGCCGACCACGCTGCTGGCGCAGGTGGACTCCAGTGTGGGCGGTAAGACCGGGGTGAACCGCGCCCAGGGCAAGAACCTGGTCGGCGCTTTTCACCAGCCCGCGCTGGTGATTGCCGATCCGGAGGCGCTGGCCACCCTGGACTCGCGGCAGTACAGCGCCGGTCTGGCCGAGGTCGTCAAGTACGGTGTGATTCTCGACAGCTCGCTTTTCAGACTGCTCGAGGAAAATACCGATGCCGTGGTCGGGCGCGACACCGACATTCTCACCGAGGTGGTCGCCCGCTGCTGCGAGTTGAAGGCCCAGGTGGTGGAGAAAGACGAGCGGGAGGCCGGGCTGCGCCGCATCCTCAACTTCGGACATACCATCGGGCATGCAATCGAGAAGGTCAGCGGTTACAGCCGCTATCTGCACGGCGAGGCGGTGGCCATGGGCATGTCCGCGGCAATGCAGATCTCGCTCGGCCTCGGCGCCTGCGAAGAGGACGCGGTGGCACGCGTAAATCAGTTGCTCGAGCGCTTGGGCCTGCCGGTGACCATCCCCTACGACGTCGCCGCCCGTCACCTCGAGGAGGCGATCGGTTTCGACAAGAAGGTGCAGCGTGACCAGGTTGCCTTCATAGTCGCCGAGGGCATCGGCAAGTGCAGGCAGGAGATGCTCGCGCCTGCGGACATAGCGGCGGCGGTTCCCGGCGGAGGCACCACATGAGCGCCCAGAGAAAACCGATCTTGGTCGTCCATGGCCCCAACCTGAACATGCTCGGCGCCCGCGAGCCGGAGGTGTACGGAACCACCACGCTGGCCGAGATTGACGAGGGGCTCGTTGCCCTGGCCGGCGAGCTCGGCTGGGCGATCGATACTTTCCAGTCTAACGGCGAGGGCGAGATCGTCTCGCGCATTCAGGAGGGCGCCGAGCGAAACTCGGGACTGCTCATAAATCCGGGGGCCTACACCCATACCAGCGTGGCGATCCGCGACGCGCTGATCGCCAGCGGCCTGTCGGCCGTCGAGGTTCACCTCTCCAACATCCACCGCCGCGAAGATTTCCGTCACCGCTCGCTGCTGGCCGACGTGGCCGTTGGCCAGGTGCTCGGCTTCGGGGCGGCAAGCTACCTGCTCGGCCTGCGCGCCCTCGCCGGCGTGCTTGACCCGGAGAAATAGTCGCGCTTGGCGCTGCCCCCGTCCACACGATCGCTCAGTAAGACCCTGGCGGCCGAGCTGGCCGAGTTCCCGCAGCTCTCGTGGAAGCTTCAGGGCCTGAAGGGCGGTGCCTCGGCCTACGTGCTCTCTTCCTTGCTGGCCGAGCTCGAACGGCCGGCGCTCGTAATCACGCCGAACGACCGCGAGGCCGAAGCCTTTGCCACCGAATTGAGGACCTTTCTCGACGAGGCCGTCGATGAGGAATTCCTTGCGCGCCGGGTTCACCTGTTTCCCGGCCGCGAGGCGCCGCCCCTGGAGATGATCTCGCCGGCCGCCGACGTCGAGGCGGCGCGCACGGCAGCGCTCTACCAGCTCAGACAGATGAAGGCCCCGCTGGTGGTGACCTCGCCGGAGGCCCTGGCCGTGCGCACGCAGCCGGTCGCCGAGCTCTTGTCGGCGACCATTTACCTGGTCGTCGGAGATGACCTCTACCTGGAAGATTTCGGCGCCAGGCTAGAGGGCCTCGGATACCGGCGCGTCGGCACCGTCGAGGAGCCCGGCGAGGTGGCGGTACGCGGCGGCATAATCGACCTGTGGCCGCCAGGGGCCGAGTACCCGTGCCGCTGCGAGCTGCTGGGGGATAGCATCGAGTCGATCCGTCTCTTCGACCCCGACGACCAGAGATCGTTCGAGACCGGCGAGGAGTTGGTCGTGTTGCCTGCGCTGCCGTTCGCGCTCGAGCGCCTGGCCGGCCCCGAGGTCCGCCGCGCCGTGGCCGCGCGCTGCGAAGACCTGCTGTTGCCCACTTCGGAACGGCGCAACCTCGACGGGTCCCTCGGGGCGGGGATACGCTTCCCGGGCGTAGAGCTGCTGGCCCCCTACGTGAACACCGAGAGGGCGTGGTTGGCCGATTACCTGACGGACTCCACTGTGCTCATTCTCATGGATCCTCCCGCGGCAGAGACCGCGCTCGACGACCTGGAGCGGCGTCTGGGCGAGGCGGCAGAGGCAGCCGACGCGGCCGGTACTTTCTACCCGGAGCCGGCCGACCTGTACGTGGACTCCGCTTCGCTCAGCGGGCTTCTCGGCCGGCGGCCGGTCATCGAGCTCGATTACGCCGAGGCTCACGAGTCCGGCGGTAAGGCCGGCCACCGGGTGTGGCGGATCGATGCCCACTCGAACACGGCGGTGACGACCGCACGCGTCCGCGTGAAGGCCCGGCGCGGCCAAAGCGGCTTTCGTCCCGTCGTGGATGCGCTCGAAGAAGCCCGTGCCAAAGGTTCACGCCTGATAGTGACGGCTTCCGACCAGGCCCAGCTCTCTCGCCTGCAACACCTGCTCGCCGGCGGCGGCTGCGGCGAGGTGAACCGCGCCGAGAGCTTCGCTGACGCCCGCGCGGGCAGCCCCGAGGTGGTGCGGCTTATCCAGGGCAACGTGCGCGCCGGCTTCGCCCTTGCCGCCGACGGGCTCACGGTGGTCACCGACGAGGAGATATTCGGCGAGAGACGGGGCGGTCGCCGCCGCCGCCGGGCCTCGCGGGCACAGACGCTCAACGCCTTGCGCCACCTCGAGGCTGGCGATCACGTGGTCCACGTGGACCACGGCATCGGGCTCTACCATGGGCTCAAGCACATGCTGGCAGCCGGCACCGAGGGAGACTTTCTGCACGTCGAGTACGCCGGTGGCGACCGCTACTACCTCCCCGTCGATCGCATAAACCTCCTCGAGAAGTACACGGGCTCCGGAGCAGCCGCGCCCGCGCTGGACCGGCTCGGTGGCAGCAGTTGGGCGCGCACCAAGCAACGGGCGCGCGACTCGATACTCGAGATGGCCCGAGAGCTACTCGATCTCGAGGCTTTCCGGGCGGTCCGCCAGAGAGACGCCTGGGTGGCCACCGATGCCGACTTCGAGGAGTTCGAGGCTCGCTTCGCCTTCGAGGAGACCGAAGGCCAGCTCGGCGCCATCCGCGACATCGTCGCCGACCTCGGCGGGGAGAAGCCGATGGACCGGGTGGTTTGCGGCGACGTCGGCTACGGCAAGACCGAGGTCGCCGTGCGCGCCGCCTACCTGTGCGCCATGGGAGGCCGGCAGGCGGCCCTTCTGGTCCCCACTACCGTGCTCGCGCGTCAGCACTACGACACCCTGCTCGAGCGCTTCGACGGCTACCCGGTGGATATCCGCATGCTTTCGCGCTTCAACAGTCGCGCCGAGAACGCGGAGATCGCCCGCGAGCTGACGGCCGGCAGCGTGGACATAGTGGTCGGCACTCATCGGTTGCTGCAAAAGGACGTTGAATTCGCCTCCCTCGGGCTGCTGGTAATAGACGAGGAGCACCGCTTCGGCGTGAAGGCCAAGGAGCACATCAAGCAGATGCGCCGGCAGGTGGACGTGCTCACGATGACGGCCACGCCGATTCCCCGCACCCTGCAGCTAGCCATGAGCGGTGTGCGTGACCTGAGCCTCATCGAGACGCCGCCGGTGGACCGCCTGGCCATCCGCACCTACGTGGCGCGCTACGACGAAGGGCTCATCAGGCAGGCCATCCGCCGCGAGCTCGGCCGCGGCGGGCAAGTGTTCTTCGTCCACAATCGCGTGAGCTCCATCGAGATCGTCGCCCGCCGCATGAGGGAGCTGCTGCCTGGGGCGCGGGTGGCGGTGGCCCACGGGCAGATGAAGGAGCTCGAGCTCGAGCATGTCATGGTTGATTTTCTCGACCGTGAAACCGACGTGCTGGTGTGCACCTCGATAATCGAGTCGGGGCTGGACATCTCCAACGCCAACACGATTCTCGTAAATCGTGCCGATACCTTCGGGCTTGCCCAGCTCTACCAGATCCGCGGCCGGGTCGGACGTTCCCACCGGCGTGCTTACGCTTATTTGCTGGTTCCCGGTGAGGGCCTCATCAGCGAGGAGGCACGCAAGCGACTGGCCGTTCTCCAGGAGCTCGACGACCTCGGCGCCGGTTTTCGCCTGGCCGCGCACGACATGGAGATCCGTGGCGCCGGCAATCTGCTCGGCAAGCAGCAGTCCGGCCACATCGCCGCCGTCGGCTTCGATCTCTTCATGCGCATGATGGAAGAGACCACCCTCGAGCTGCGCGGCCAGCCTGCCGCAGTGGAGGTCGAGCCGGAGATCGAGCTCGGTGCGGAGGCGTTCATTCCCGCGGCTTACATCGAGGATGTCGGTGAGCGCCTGCTGCTCTACAAGCGGCTGGCCAACGCCGCTACGCGCGAGCAGGTCGAGGCCCTTGCCGGCGAGCTCGCCGACCGCTTCGGCGGCTTGCCCCGCCAAGCCCAGGATTTTGTGCGGATCATGGCGGTGCGCCCGGCATTGAAGTGGCTCGCGGTTGAGTCTCTCAAGGCAAGCGATAACGTGGTGGCGTTGCGCCTCAGCGAGGACTCGCCGGTCGATCGCGAACAGCTGCTCCGGCTCGTCACCAGCCGGCCGAAGAAGTACCGGCTGCGTCCGGAGGGCTCGTTCACTGTGCAGACGGGAGCGGCTTCCTGGAACGAGCTGGTAGACGAGATCGAGGCTTTGCTCGAGACATTGCTTGCAGGGATCGCCGAAGGAGGGCGTCATGAGGGATCATCGGCAAAAGACGACGACGTGGACGAGGCTCGCAGACCTGCGCCGTGATGACGGCCGCCTGCTGGCGGCCCCGGCAGGTGGTTTCGCGCGGGTGCGGGATCAAGGCCTGGGCGCCTTGCGCCGCGCCGCGCTCGCGCCGTTCGTCGTCGCGGCGTTGCTCGTCGCGACGGCCGCACCGCCATGGGCGGTTGCGGAGGAGGGCGCAAGGCCGGGCGGGCGGCAGCTCATCAATGGCGTCGTTGCGAGCGTAGATGGCGATCCGATGACGCTGCGCGATCTGCGAATCTACCGTGACACGCGCACGCCGTTCTTGCCTGCCGACCAGCGCGGCAGCTACGAGGCCGTCCTCGAGGCCATGATAGACAGCCGGCTGCTCGCGGCCGAGTTCGAGACCCACGGTATCAACGCCGAAGAACGGGACGTGGATACCTACATCGACAGGGTGCTTGGCCGTAGCAAAACCTCTCGTGAGGATCTGACAGTGGCGCTCGTGGAATCCGGTATCACCTGGGAAGACTACTTCGAGCGCATGCGCGAGGAGGTAAATCGGCTGGAGCTCGTGGACATCGTGATCCGCGCGCGCGTGCACGTAACCGACGAGGAGATCGAGCGGGCATGGCGGACCGACCCCGCCTACCTGGAGACCGAGAAGGTGAAGATCGCCCACATATTCCTGCCCATTGATCCCGCGGCCGGCCCCGAAGAACTCGAGCGGGCGCGCAAGCAGGCCCAGGAGATCTTCGAGCGCGTGCGACACGGCGGCTTCGAAGCGGCCGCCAAAGAGCACTCCAAGGGACCGACCGCTTCCGACGGCGGTTACCTGGGCGCCTTCGAGCGCGGCACCATGGCCACCCACTTCGAGGTCGCGGTGGCATCCTTGCGCCGCGGTCAGGTCAGTCCTCCAATCGAGGTTGCCGGCGGCATTCATATCGTCAAGCTAATCGGCATCCGGCCGCCCACGCGTGTCCCCCTCGAAACGATCTCCAACGAACTGCACGCGCGTCTCTACGACGAGCGGATGGAGAAGCGCTACCGCCGCTGGGCCAGCGAAGACCTGCGCGAGGCGCACTACATCACCACTCAGCTCGAGGACCTCGCTCTGCTGGCCGGCTCGTGATGCCGCCCGCAAAGAGGAAGGGGTCAAGTCGAAAGCCGCGACTTGACCCCTTATAGGCGATGAAGCCGACGCTTGCTGTGAGTATGGGCGACCCGGCCGGCATCGGTCCGGAGATCGTCGTCGAAGCGGCAACGCGCGCCCGTGTTCGGCGCGCGTGCCGGTTGGTGGTCTTCGGAGACCGCGCGGTCATGGACGCCGCCGCCCGGGCGCGCCGTGTGAGCCGCAGCGCTGCCTCCGCGATCGTGGATCTATGTGAAGTCACCCGGCTCGGCTTTGCCGGCCGACTTCCGCGCCCGGGGCGCCGCTCGGGGGATGCGGCATTTCGCTACCTCGAAGCGGCAACCCATGCGGTGCTCGATGGGAGCTGCAAAGCTCTGGTGACGGCGCCGCTCAACAAGGAGTGGCTCAACCGCGCCGGCCACCGCTACGACGGGCACACCGGCTACCTTTCCGAGATTACGGGGCGCCGCGCGACCATGATGCTGGCCGGGCCACGCTTGCGGGTGGTTCTGGTGACCACGCACGTGGCGCTTGCCGAGGTGCCGGCGCTGCTCTCGGTTGAGGGAATCGTCGAGGCCGCCTCCACTGCCGCCGCTCACCTGCGCCGCTTTCAGGGGATCGAGGCGCCGTGCCTGGCGCTGGCGGCATTCAACCCGCACGGCGGCGAGAACGGATTGTTCGGGACCGAGGAACAACGCATTTTGCGCCCCGCGCTTGGCCGCCTGCGCCGGCGCAAGATCGACGCCAGCGGCCCCTACCCGGCCGACACTCTGTTTGCGGGCGCGGTGGCGGGTGACTACGATGCCGTGATTTGCATGTATCACGACCAGGCTCTTATACCTCTGAAGCTGGTGGACTTCGGCCGCTCGGTAAATGTCTCCATGGGTCTTCCCCTGATTCGCACCTCGCCTGACCATGGGACGGCCTACGAGCTGGCCGGCACCGGTACCGCCAGCGCCGACAGCATGAGTAGCGCGATTCTGCTCGCCGCCGACATGGCGGTGCAGGCTTCGAAGGAAGAGCCGGCGACCTGAGACCATGCCGTCTCGTCGCGTGCGGCCCGAGCGGCGGTCGCAGGGCCGTTGATCGTGGCAGTGCGGAGTAATCTCCAGCCGTGAGCGACGCAATCGTCATCAAGGGTGCGCGCCAGCACAATCTGCGCAATATCGACGTCACCATTCCACGCGACCGCCTGGTGGTGATCACCGGACTGTCGGGCTCCGGTAAGTCCTCGTTGGCCTTCGACACAATCTACGCCGAGGGGCAGCGTCGCTACGTCGAGTCGCTCTCGGCCTATGCCCGTCAGTTCCTCGATCAGATGGAGAAGCCGGACGTGGACTCGATCGAAGGCCTGTCGCCGGCGATAGCCATCGAACAGAAGACCACGAGCAAGAACCCGCGCTCGACGGTCGGCACCGTGACCGAGGTCTACGACTACCTCCGCCTGCTCTATGCCACCGTGGGCTGCCCCCACTGCTTTCAGTGCGGCCGTGAGATCTCCTCGCAGAGTGTCGGGCAGATGGTCGATCGCGTGATGAAGCTGCCGGCCAAGAGCCGGGTCGAGGTAATGGCCCCTGTGGTGCGCGGGCGCAAAGGCGAGTACCGAAGGGAGCTGGCCGACTACCGCAAACAGGGTTTCGTGCGGGTGCGCGTGGATGGCGAGCTCTACGATCTGGACGAGGAAATAAAACTCTCGCGCAACGCGCGCCATACGATCGACGTCGTAGTTGACCGCCTGACGCTTCGCCCCGGCATCGAGAAACGGCTCACGGATTCACTGGGCGTTGCCCTGCGCCTTGCCGACCAGACCGCCTGCATATGCACCACGCCGCCGGGCGCAGACGGTGAGGAAGACGAGTTCACCTTCAGCCAGAAGTTCGCCTGCGCCGACTGTGGCGTTTCTTACCCGGAGATCAGCCCGCGCCTGTTCTCCTTCAACAGCCCGCACGGTGCCTGCCGCGAGTGCAACGGGCTGGGGCGCTCGAGCACCTTCGACGCGGAGCGAATGGTCGTCGATGCGAGCCGGCCGGTGGAAGCCGGGGCCATCGGGCCCTGGGGCAAGCGCCTGGCCGAGAAGTACGGGTGGGCCACGCTGGCCATTACGGAGCAAGGCGGAGCGCGGGCAGGCTGCGCCTTTGCCGAACTGTCCGCCGAGGCCCGCCGCGAGATCCTCTACGGCACCGGAGAGCGCCGCGTGGAACCGGCGGGCAAGCGCAACCGGCGCACGCCGCGAGTGCCGCGCGCGTTTGCCGGCATCATCCCGATTCTCACCAAGCGCTACCGCGAGTCGGAGTCGGACTGGGTGCGCGCCGAGCTCGACAAGTTCATGTCCGAGAAGCAGTGCGCCGCGTGCCACGGCTCGCGGCTCGGCCGTGAGGCCGAGCACGTGCTGCTCGGCGGGCGTTCGATCAATGCGGTGGCGGCACTTCCGGTGGATGATGCGCTCGAGTTCCTCGGCGGCATTTCTCTCAAACGGCGCGAGCGTGAGGTCTCCAAGCTGATCCTCAGGGAGATATCCGAGCGCCTGCAGTTTCTCATCGACGTCGGCCTGAGCTACCTCAGCCTGGATCGACCGAGCGCCTCGCTCTCGGGAGGCGAGGGGCAGCGCATCCGTCTGGCCACGCAGATCGGAGCCGGCCTTTCCGGCGTCCTCTACGTGCTCGACGAGCCTTCGATCGGTCTTCATCAGCGCGACAACGCGCGCCTGCTGGCAAGCCTTCGCGAGCTTGCCGACCGTGGCAACACGGTGCTCGTGGTCGAGCACGACGCAGATGCGATCGCTGCGGCCGACCACGTGATCGACATCGGTCCGGGTGCCGCGCGCGACGGAGGAACGATCGTCGCGCAAGGAACGCCCGAAGCCATCAAGGACGAGCCGGCGTCGCTCACAGGCAGATTCCTGGCCGGGCGCGAGCACATTGCCGTGCCGAGCCAGCGCAGAGGCGGCAACGGCGGTCACTTGAGCGTGCACGGCGCCCGCCACAACAACCTTGCGGCCATCGACGTGGACTTCCCGCTGGCCAAGGTGACCTGCGTGACGGGGGTCTCCGGCTCCGGCAAGAGCTCGCTGGTAGTGGACACGCTATACGCTGCCCTTGCGCAGCGGCTGCACGGTGCCGGTGGGCCGGTCGGCGACTTCGACGAGCTGCTCGGGCTGGACGCCATCGATAAGGTGATCGACATCGATCAGTCGCCCATCGGGCGCACGCCGCGCTCGAACGCGGCTACCTACACCGGGCTGTTCACCGACATCCGCGACATCTTTGCACTGCTGCCGGAGTCACGCATGCGCGGCTACGCGGCCGGGCGCTTTTCTTTCAACGTCGAAGGCGGCCGTTGCGAGGCGTGCACGGGAGACGGCCTCATTCGCGTGGAGATGCACTTTCTCCCCGACGTCTATGTGGAATGCGACCTGTGCCAGGGGCGCCGCTACAACCGCGAGACGCTCGAGGTGCGTTACAAGGGCAAGACGATTGACGACGTGCTGGACCTGACGGTGGCCG
>PIVZ01001434.1 GCA_003354045.1 bacterium | reverse complement strand
GGCCTCAGGTCGAGGTCGAGCCCGGCGAGCGCAACCGTCGCGTTGAAGCTGCGGAAAACACCTCGGAGCGAGGCCGTGCGTGCATCGTTCATCGTTCGAGCTCCTTCACTGCGGCAGCACCACGACCGGCGGTGCTGGCTGATGTCTTCCTTGCTTCCACCAGCTCTTCGAACGCGTCGGCCAGTGCCACCTCGGCATCCTTGAGGTCCAGCCCGAGCTGCACGGTCTGCACGGCGAGGCGCTCGGCCTGTATGGTCAAGGCTGCACGACGCGCGGCACGGTCGAGTTTCGAGGCGGCCGGCAGCTCTGCGAAGAAGGTCCCCTTGCCGCGACGGGTCTCGACGATGCCGCGGTGTTCGAGCTCGCCGTAGGCCTTCGTGATGGTCGTCGGGTTCACGCCGAGCTGGCGCGATAGCTCTCGGACCGAGGGCAACGGGTCGCCGGGCGAGGTCTCGCCACTCGCCAGCGCATGCTCCACCTGCTCCATGATCTGGCGGTAGATCGGCAGGCCGCTGGCGGGCTGAATACGCATGAACAAAGTGAGTACCACTGTATGGGTTCACCCATACAGATGTCCAGCCCCTTGCCACTGCTGGGGCCATATGCCAGTCTTTTCAAGAGCTTGCACGGTTGA
>PIVZ01000680.1 GCA_003354045.1 bacterium | reverse complement strand
TACATGAACTGCTCGTCCTCGTCATCGTCGTGGTGGATGTAGAGATAGCCGAAATGCCGCATGTCGCTCGGCCCGACCAGCTTCATCAGCGTCTTGCCGTAGATGTCCTCCACGGCGTCCTCGTTGTCGTCGCGGTAATCCTTGGCATGTAGCCAGAAGCGTACCTCTTGTGCCCGCCCACCCGGATCGGTCGAGTCGATGTGTCCGTACTGATAGGCCGAGCGCAGCTTCTTGCGATTCTTGAGGAAGCGGTCGTAGAGCTCACGCCCGGCCAGCGTCGCGTTCTCGGGCAGCTTCTTCTCGACCTCCTCGACCGTGGGCGCGTCGATGTGCTTGGACTCGTAGGCCTTCTGTTTGGATTTGTAGGTCTTCAAGAACTCGGCGGCGCCATCTTCGCCGTACGCAACACCGGCCAGCGCCAGTGACACCGCCATCGTGAGGAAGGTACTGATGAATCTGTTACCCATGGTGCAAATACTAGTATCCGAAGTCCTACTCTGATGGCAATGTGTCGGTCGGCACATCGCGTTTCCTTCTCACAGCCTCGACGCAGCCCCTAGGGCTTCATCTCATAAGCCCCGTTCAATGCGTGGACCTCCTTCCAGACTTTTTCGTAGCGCTCACGATCCACGGCGGGCTTGCGGATCATGCGTAGGCAGCAGTCCATCTGCGTCTCGCTGGTGCTCGCCTTGCCGTACAGAGTGAGTGCGTGCTTGGAGAGATCGCGGATCATGAAGTCGAAGATCTGGTCTATGAGCGGCTCCTCGATCTCATAGATGCGCGCGTTTTCCAGCATCAACTGTCCGTAGACGATGCATACGAAGATCTCGCCGGCAGCCATCAGCAGATCGACGTCCTTGCGCTGCTCCTCATCGGGCGGCGCCGTCATCAGCAGTTCCTTGAATACGGCGATCTGCTCCTTGAACAGGCGCACGTTGGGGAGGTCGAAGTGGTCAAAGATGGCATCGGGGTCGTGGAAGCGGATCTTGCTCAGGCCCCGGGCCGGGCCCTGGTCGAAGAGGAAGGCGTCGTTGTTCGGGTCGTCGCGGCGCTCGACCAGCGGGTACTCGGCATGGTCGAAGAAGAAGTTCGGCATGAACTTCACGATCAGGGCGATGTTCACGTGGACGGTGCCTTCGAGCTTGGGAAGGGCGCGAATGTCGCGGGCTGCGGCCTCGAAGTAGGTGTCCTTCTCGAAGCCCCTTGCGGCGATCGCGTCCCACATGCTGTTGATCACGTCCTCGCCCTGGGTGGTGACCTTCATCTTGACCACCGGGTTGTAGAGCAGGTAGCGGCGGTCCTGCGGCGAGGCGCTTCTCATGTAGTCGGCGGCGCGCAGCGCGACGAGCTTCATGGCCACCAGCCGCGTGTAGGCATCGACGAACATCTGCTGTACGTGCGAGAAGTCGGTGACGTACATGCCGTAGAGCTGCCGGTTGGCCGCATGCGTGATGGCCTCGTAGAGCGCGTGCGTGCAGATGCCGATCGAGGCCCAGCCAAGGTTGAACTTGCCGATGTTGACGGTGTTCAATGCCGCGTTCCAGGCGTCCTGGCCGCGGTGGAGGATGTCGGCTTCGGCGATCGGATAGTCGCGGAGCGCGAAGTTGGCGACGTAGTTCTGGCTGTTGCAGACGTTCTTTATGACGTCGAACTTCTCATGCTGCGAGTCGGCGACGAAGAAGACGTAGTCCTCGGTGCCTTCGAGCTTGGCGAACACCGAGACCATGCGAGCCTCGTTGGCATTGCCGATGTAGTACTTCTCGCCGTTGGCCACGTAGGTTCCGTCGTCTCGTGGTGTGAGCTTCATGGAGGTCGAGTAGACGTCGGCGCCGTGGTGCTGCTCCGAGAGCCCGAAGGCGAAGATCTCTCCTTGCTGGAGAAGCTCGGCGGCTCGCGTCTTTTGCTCCTCGTTGGCGCTCATCCAGATCGGACCGAGCCCGAGCACCGAGACCTGCCAGGTGTACCAGTACTGGAGGCCGTAGAACCCCAGGATCTCCGCGAACTCGCAAATTCGCCAGGTGTCCCAGCGCGAGTCGGCCGCCCCGTAACCGGCCGGCGTGCTCATGGTGGCGAACAGCTCTTCGGCGCCGACGAAGTCGAGGAAGTCGCGGTACCAGACGCGCTCGTGATCGGCCTCTTTGAGGCGCTTCTTCCCTCTGGTCTCGAAGAACTCGATGGTGCGGAGCATGACCTCGCGCGAACGCTCATCGGGATACTGGCGGCTGTGCTTGTCAGGGTTGAGCAGAATCATCGTCGAGTCCTCCTGCCGTCCGTCCGATCGCTGCGCATTGCGGCCCGGGCCGAGGAACCTCATCTGAGGCTCGCTCGCAGTGCGGACCGACGGGGTGCCTTCTCTTAGGCCATGATGGGCCGTTTCCAAAACGCGCGCCCGTAGGGCCTTCAGCGCGGTCGTGGGGCCGGGGTTGCCGCTCCTGTAGACGGGTGCGTTCTGCTATCTTGCCGGGCGAGCTTCCGAGGAGGTCGAAATGCAAGCTTCGTTACGTCCCATTGACATCGTCGAGATCATCACCCTCGAGGACAACTACATCGAACTGCTGATCATAGACAACCACAAGATCGTCACGTGCGAAAAGTCGCAAAAGAGCATGGAGCTTTCCAA
>PIVZ01000679.1 GCA_003354045.1 bacterium | reverse complement strand
CTCCTGCAGCTCGAGGTCGAAAGCGACCGGCGTGTAGTACCAGAGCACGCGGTATTTCTCTTCCGGCAAGGCCCCCCTGCCCTCTTTGACCGCCGCCAGGGCCTCGTCGCGTAGCAACTCGACGTAGCTCGAGAGCTTGGGTTGGCCGATCGAGGTGGTCACCGCCATGTGGCAATTGAAGCTCACTGCGCCCGCCTGCGGGCAGGGCCGCGCACGCTTGAGCTCGAGTAGCTCCGTCATCGTCTCGGTAACCCGATTGCTCTCGTCGCACACTTCCCGCAGGTGGTCGATATCGAAACGATTGCCCGTGTGCTCTTCGAGAAAGCCGATCAACTTGTGGATCTCGCCGGCGTAGTAGGTATAGGCCTCCGGCGTGTCGTCGGACGGCGCGTCGAGCCGGAAGACAGGAACGTCGGTGAGCTGCTCAAACATCTGATAGCCGATGCGCGAGCTGTCGCAGGGAGCGCTGGCAGTAACGATGAAGTCGGCTTCGGGCATCTGTTTGGTGATCAAGGCGCCGTACATGAACTTGTCGAGCGCGCACAGGTCGGAAGGCACGCCGTTATTCTCCGCCACGTCCACGTATTTCCAGCATATCTCGGGCGTACCGAATGACATGAAGGCCGGATGATTCTCACCGAGAAAGGGGTGGACATCCATGGACAGAAAGATCTCTGGCGTGAGACAGAACTCGTACCAGCAGATCTTCTTGTTGCGCTCGTCCATGGCCCGAAAGGTGTCCTCGTAGTATTCGATGACGAGTTCCATACCGTCGGCAAGCAGCGGCCCGTGCGGGACCATCTCGGCCCGGGCCATCTCCACCATGGGCTTTAGCTGCGTTTCGATCTTCTCACGCATGTAGCTCATGCTTTGCGCACTCATCGGTCGTCCTCCATTCTGCCGCCCGCGGGCGGCGGCGTTCATCGCTTTTCCGTTGGCCTCGTACAGCTATCCATCAACTCGTCACCGTAGAGAGTTCGGCACAGCTTCTCGAACGACACCCCTTCGGGGATGCCCATCCCTCCGTCCACGGCGAGAATCTGGCCGGTGACCCAGGTGCCCGACTCTGCACAGAAGTAGACGACAGCTTCACCGATCTCCTCGGCGCGCCCCGAGCGCCCCAGCGGCGTGATGTCGATGAGCTGCTGGGCGTCCTCTTCGTTGAAGGCGAGCGCGGTACCCTCGGTCGGTACATAGCCCGGTCGGATACAATTGACGCGAATCGCGAACGGGGCCAGCTCCAGCGCGGCGCAGTGGACCAGCGACTCCATGGCCGCCTTGGTAACAGTGTATGCGGCCATGTACTTGGCGACCTTCACGCTTTCCACCGTTGATATGGTCACTATGCTCCCACCACGCTCCTTCATCGCCAGCGCAGCATGTTTGATGGTGAGTGCCGTGCCAAGAACGTTCAGGTCGTTTACCAGGCGCCATTGCTCGGCATCGAGCGCCAGGATCGGTCCCGGAGCACCAGTTCCCGCGTTGGCCACCGCTATGTCCAGATGACCGTCAGAAGCCGCGGCGCTGGCCACGGCGGCCGTCACTTCTTCTTCCACGGTGACGTCGCAGCCCGTGAACGCGACTTGCGCACCGTCGATCTCGGAAGTCAGTAGCGTCGCGGTTTCCTCCAGGACATCGAGCCGCCTGGCAGCCAACGTCACCCGCGCGCCGTGCTGGAGCAGGCTGCGGGCGATGCCGCGCCCCACGCCGGTGCCGCCGCCGGTAACCAACGCGGTCTTACCCTCGAGTAATCTTGCGGTCATGCCTCACCTCTCATCGCTTCGGGCACACTACTCGGCTGCCTGCGCTGTTGCATCCTTGGATGGAGCGGGCCCAGCGCCGCGCCCACGCGAGACCGGACCGCAGTAGCATGGGACCGGCGTCGTTGCCGGCACGAGGGAATTGTACCGTGTATCGGTCGCGAACGGCGCACCGAACTCGGCTCCGGCCGGAACACGCCCACGGCGGACGTGTTCCTCGATCGCAGAGGGATTCGTGTGATCGTCTACCTGCCCGCGGGGGCCTTGACTTTGAACTCGTGTCTACCGGAACTCTGGCCATCCGGGTTGATGACCTCCACCGTCCATATCGCCGTGTCGGTCCGGAAGTTCGGGTTGATGGTTATCTTGCTGCTCGTGCACGAGTCGATCGAGCGCTTGGGGAAGGTGTAGCCCCGGGCCAGATCTCTCAGCGTCACGCTCGGCTCGCACACGAAGTTGCTTCCCTTGATCGTGAGCGGCTGTGGCTTGTCGGCCCCGGGAACGGGGTTCGGGCTGACCGAGTCGATTTTCGGCTTGGCGGCTTTCTTCTCTTCCTTCTTGTCCGCGGCTTTCGCGCTGCCCTTGGAAGCTTTCACCTCGAACTCGTACTTACCCGAACTTTGGCCGTCCGGGTTGATGACCTCCACCGTCCAGGTGGCCGCACCGGTCTTGAAGTTCGGGTTGATGGTGATCGCGTCGGCCTTACAAGAGCTCATGGGACGGTTGTCGAAGGTGAAGTCCCTGGCAAGATCCCGCAGAGTCACCTTGGGATCGCAGACGAAGTTGCTTCCCTTGATCGTCAAGGCCTGCGCCTTGTCGGCCCCAATGACGGGGCTCGGACTGACCGCGTTGATCTTCGGCT
>PIVZ01001433.1 GCA_003354045.1 bacterium | reverse complement strand
GCGCATCCACGTGAACGCAATGGCCGACATGAAGGAAGGCGCTGTCCTTGACCCGCTTCTTGCTGCCCTCACGCACGACCTCCATGTCGATGTCGAAATCGAGGTCGAGATGAGCGGTACTGGCCTGCATACCCCAAAGACGGCCCTCAGTGTCGAAGGCAGGGCCACCACTCTGACCCCGGAGGCCGGGGGTCGAGAGCTCAAAGCCTACGACCGTAGCCGCTGGGCCGAGGAGGTAACGAGTAACCATGCCTTCGAGAGGGAAGCGCGGCGTCTGCTGCTGTCCCTGTTGGTTCCAGTCGATCGTATCCGTTGCCGCGTTGTAGGCGAAGTTGGTGAACTCAGGAAAGGGAAAGCCGAGCCGGCACAGGAATCTGCCCTGTTTCAGGTCCCCGCTGTTCTGTCCGAACACCGGAAACGTCGTGCAGCCGAGGGCCGTGAAGTCCGAGAACTTCAGGAGCGCCATATCGAGAGTTGGGTGGAGTCTGTAGGCGATGTTTAGGGGGCCGTCCACGCAGTTCACGAAACTATGCTTGATCTCGATCACTTGACCTTTGCCGAAGCCATGCTTCCGTTCCAGGTCTCTCTCGTCGATGCGGCCTCCTTTCTTGCCTGACAGTCCGGCGCGTTCTGCC
>PIVZ01001432.1 GCA_003354045.1 bacterium | reverse complement strand
CTCCTCGGCGGCGCCGGCCTTCTGGCCTGGAGCGGCAAGCCGGTCGCTGTGCTCGTGCAAAGGCCTGTCGACGTTCCGGAGATGGAGCCTGGGCCCGACAAAGTCCCTGAGCCACCGCGACGAGGCAGCCTCGTCGAGATCGTGGCGATCGCCGTCGGCTCTTTCCGCATGGGCAGCCCCGACGGCGAGAAAGGACGCTTGAGCTCAGAAGGCCCCGTCCACTCGTTCGGGGACGACGAAGAGCGGCTCGGCGAGCATGCCTGGTACGGGGCCAACTCTGAAGGGAAGCCGCAGGCCGTCGGCGTACGGGAGCCCAATGCCTGGGATCTCCACGACATGCACGGCAACGTCTACGAGTGGTGCTGGGACTGGTTCGGGGACTACGGCTCCGAACCGCAGACGGATCCCACCGGCTCCAGCGACGGTTCGATTCGTGTGTTGCGTGGCGGCTCCTTCGCCGACACGACCAGGTTGCTGCGCTCCGCGTACCGGAACTGGATCAGGCCCGAGGTCGTGTTCAGGAGCGTCGGGTTCCGTTGTGTGCGTGGCCTTCTCCGCGACTCTTGATCTTCGTTTTTTGACGCGGGCTCGATCGGTCCTTCCTGATAGGCGGCTTTAGCCGACTTCGACCGTGA
>PIVZ01000678.1 GCA_003354045.1 bacterium | reverse complement strand
ATGTACCTGTCCCCTTTTAACCTAGGATTCCGTCTTGGTCGCGAAGCCTTCTTCGTTGTAGACGAGGAGGGTGGGGCGGTCACTAGTCGTGGTCTTCAGCACTACCTCGCGGCCCCATAGGCGAAACAGATGGGCCAGCGATTGCTCGGCGTCGCGCAGGGCAAGCTCGCGCCCGTCGAAACAGTGCTCTACCAACAGGCTGCGGTTCCCGGCGTAGTCGGCATCTGTAACGCGCAGCACCGGAACAGAGCCCATGCCGACGTTGTTTACCAGGGTGGCCTTGATCTCTTCCCAGCCGGCCTCGTCGGCCACCTCCGTGACCACCAGGTCGTTGCGCTTATGGGCGTACTCGAAGAGCCCGAGCTCGCGCGCCAGCTCCTCGACGAGGAATCGCCTGAGGAAGGAACGGTCGCGTTCGCTTGTGCGCGCCTCGAACAGCGCTCGCCTTCCTGCCGTATCGTGCCTGTGGTCGGGCCGTTCGTCGCCTTGGTGACGCTTATAGATCGATTCCCAGAGGCGGAAGCCGACATGATAGGGATTCAAACCGCCGGGGTGCGAACGTATTACCTGGTTGTGATGAACGATGAACTCCAGGCGCAGCGCCTCGGGTAACTCGGCGTTGCTCATGATCTGGTAGTGCCAATAGCTGGCCCAGCCTTCGTTCATGATCTTGGTCTCGATCTGCGGCAAGAAGTACTGGGCCTCCTCGTGGACGATGGTGAGCACGTCCTTCTCCCAGTCGGCCAAGAAAGGGTTGTAGTCACGGATGAACAGCAGGATGTCTTCTTCCGGCTGCAGGGGGATCTTCCTGAGATCCGGCGCCACATATTCCTCTGTCTTGTGGAGTTTCTGATACGGGTCGCGCCGCGGCAGCGATGCGTCGTAGACGTGATCGGCCTGCTCATTCGCAGCCAGCTTACGAATGAGCAGGTTGCGCCGACATTGAAGGGACAGCGAGTGAGCGGCATCGAGAAACGGCTCGACCTGCTCCATGCCGATGCTCGGATCCTCCACGTAGCTTCGGATTCGCTCGGCGTGAGATTTGAAGGAGGCGATCCTGTACTCGGGGTGCGTCGTGCCGAACAGGATGTTGTTCTTGAAGAAGTCGTTGTGCCCGTAGACGTGGGCCACCGTCAGGACGTTGAGGCAGAGCGAGTTGTCGCCCATGAGGTAGGCAAGGCTCGGGTTGGAGTTGATCACCATCTCATAGGGGAGGCCGCTTGCCCCGTAGTCGTAAAGCGTCTTGAGCTTCTCGTAGGATTTGCCGAACGACCAATGCGGGTAGCGCGACGGCATCCCCGAGTAAGCCATGTAGCCGAGCATGTCGTGGTGATCGCAGATCTCGAATTCCTGAGGGAAGCAGTCGAGCCCGTAGGCATCGACCAGCTCGAGAATGGCCCCGTCCCAGCGCTCGAGGTCTGTGAGCTCGACACTCATCGCCTAGCTGTCGCCTCCGGCTTCTTTCTTGAGGAAGGCTTTGAAGCTGGGCCAGACGTCTTCTTTGCGCTCGATCAACACTCTCTGAAAATTCTCGGCCTCGACCCGTTTGAAGGTCTCGAGTAGCGAGCTGCCGTAAAAGCCCGCCCCACGCGGCTTGATCTCTCCGTAACCGAACAAATTGCACACCTCGCACAGCTCGCGCGCGGCGCTTATGGCCCGCGGCGTGTCCGAGCCGAAGTTGTCGCCGTCTGAGCAATGAAAGGCGTACACGTTCCACAATGCCGGGTGATAGCGGTCGGCGATCACTTCGAGCGCCTTGTTGTAGCCCGAGGAGACGAAGGTCCCGCCAGACTCGCCTTTGTGGAAGAACTCCTCTTCCGTGACCTCGCGTGCTTCCATGTCGTGCGAGACGAACACCACCTCGACGTTTTCGTAGCGGCGCGAGACGAACTGGTAGAGCATGAAGAAGAAGCTGCGCGCCAGGTACTTCTTGGTGGTGTCCATCGAGCCGGAGGTGTCCATGATGCAGAAGACCACGGCGTTCGACTCGCGGTGAACCTCGAGGGTGCGGTGACGGTAACGGAGGTCGTCTTGCCGGAACGGAAAACGTTCGTCGTCGGCGGGAGCGGGTGCGCTCATGGATCACCTCCCGCTCTTCGTCACCATGCTGCTTGGAGCGGTGCTGGCGAACATCCCGGGCTTCGGCCCCCGCAAGCTCAAACACGCGCTGATCAAGGGCGAGCAACCCGTGGCCATGATCTTGATGCTCGCCGTGGGTGTCATGGCAGATCCGTCCTTCCTGTTCGAGGAGGCGGGCCTGGCCAGCGCGCTCATCGCAACCCTGCTGGCGACGCGGCTCGCGCTCAAGCTCGGCGTCCTGCAAACGGTGATTCGACTCGAGGTCGAGCGAGGTATCTCCACGCCCTCGCTCAAGGGACTGCTGCGGCCGAACCCCCTGGCCATCGCCAGCGCCGCCGGGTTTTCCATCCCCGCTCTGGGGCGCTCGGAGGCGATCCCACTGGAGTCGAGCCAACTCCTGATGGTCATCCTCACGGCGGGATTCATCTCCGATGCCGGGGCCCTCCTCTTAACCTATAGGGCGACGACCCGGGATCAGCGCCTCGAGGTCGAAGCATGAGGGAAGCACTCGGCCTCTTCTCCCTCCTCGCCCTCGCCTACCTGGT
>PIVZ01001431.1 GCA_003354045.1 bacterium | reverse complement strand
GGATGACGTCCGCCTTGGCGTCCTGGAACTCGCGCAGGCCGACCAGGACGACGTCGCCCGCGTTGACCCACACTTTTTTGCGCATCTTGCCCCGGATGTGGCACAGCCGCTTGATGCCGTCGATGCATTGGGCCTCCAGGCGGCCGTATCCCGCTTTGCAGCGCATCTTTTCGTGGACCAGGGCCTCCTCGTAGCGCCCCGCGTCCTGCTTCAATAGGCGGATCACCCCGTCCCGGTTCCAACCCGCGTGTCGAATCGGCTTCCCCAGGAACCAGGTCCGGCGTGGAATCCAGTAAGCATCGTGCCCTGGATTGGCAAGAATCCGGCCGATTTCCTCTCTCAGAGATTCGGTTACCCGTTCGTCGGCATCCAGGATCAGCACCCAGCCGGGATCGAGCTGATCGAGAGCCCAGTTCTTCTGGTCGGCCGGCGAGCGGTACTCCCTCCGGACGAACTCAGCTCCCGCCGCGGCGGCGATCTGCTCCGTCTCGTCCGTCGAGAAGGAGTCGACGACGAGGGTCTTTCCCGCGAAGGCCACCGAGGCGAGGCAGTCCCCGATGTGCCGCTCCTCGTTGTGGGTCGTGATGAGCACCTGCAGATCCTTCACGCGGGCACCTCGGCGAGGAGCTCCTCAA
>PIVZ01001430.1 GCA_003354045.1 bacterium | reverse complement strand
GAGGAGTTCCAGGTCGACACGGTTCCCCCGGAGACCTACCGCCGCCTCTACGGCATCGCCTCCTACGGGAGTTCGCTGTTCGTGATGAGCGACTTCAAGCAGCCCGAGGGGAAGGTAGTCTTCGAGTTCGGCGATCAGGGTATGACAACGCACACGATCGCCGCGCCCGGCGACGAGTGCCTATCCGCCTTTTTGGAATTCGAAGGCATGCTGCTCTGCCTGACCCGCACGATTCTCGATTTCTACGACGGCGAAACCTGGGACCACTGGGTTCTCCCCTTTCCGGCGACGAGCTTCGTCTGCAACGCGATCGGCGAGTACGAAGGCCGGGTCTACCTGGGAGGCGTGGAGACGGTGATGGCGAGCCGCGACCTCTCGAACTGGAGCTACGTCTCGATTGAGCAGGCGGCGGGCCACGAGATCAAGTCCTTCGCTGAGTGCCGGGGACGTCTCTACGCCGGCTCACTGAGCGGCGCGGAGGTGTACGTCACCGCCGCCCGACAAGAGGGGGCGCTCGTCTCGCTGCCCCACGATTTCTCCGGGCCGGTCTGTGATGGAACGTTGGAGTGGAAACCCTCAACGATGTGTGGAACTTTTGGAGGGCACATTTGAAATAGTCTCACGATCATCTCGGTC
>PIVZ01001429.1 GCA_003354045.1 bacterium | reverse complement strand
TTCATGTTCTCGCGATCGATCTCCTCGTAGCCCTCTTCGGGATTGCCCTCGGCAAGCCAGCCCCTCATCGAGGCCGATAGCTGTGCGTCTTCCTCGGAGGGCGGGTCGGGATCGACGTAGACAATTTTCTTGGGAGCCTCGGGATCGGAGTTGTCGTAGAGCACGAGACCCGGCCCTGAGGATGCCTCGGCGGCGATCGCTTCGCCCGCCTGCCACTGGGCAAGCCGGCTGCCCGACATGCGTGAGGCATACTCGGTGGCATCCCTCCACATGCGGCGGACATGGCGCGGGCAGTTCACCTGGAACCGCGCCTTGGGCTCGCCGTCGATACTCTCGTCATCGTCATCGTCGGGCTGTGCCGGGTTCGCTTCAAGCGGCTGTCGTACCTCGCTTGGCTCTTCTGTGACGCCATCTGCCTCCCGGTACTTGCTCTCGCCCTTTCCGCCGTTTTCCAGGTCGTTCTCTTCTTGCTCTCTCTTCTCCCGTTCCCGCTTCTCGCGCTCGGCTTTGACCATCCTCTGGAGCGCACGGACGGTGCTCTTCTTGGCTTTGGTCACCCATTCTTCTTCGTCTTCACTGGTCGCTATGCCGGCCAGAAGTCGTGCGTGTGTCCAGTTGAGCTCGCCGCGCATGAAG
>PIVZ01001428.1 GCA_003354045.1 bacterium | reverse complement strand
GAGGACCCTCATGCCCCGAATTCCACAATCAGAACTCGAGCGGCTAAAAAGAGAAACCGATCTTGCAGCACTGGTGCGCGCTCGTGGCGTAGAACTCAAGCGTCACGGAAACGACCTGCTCGGCCTCTGTCCATTTCACGCCGACAAAGAGCCGTCCTTGATCGTCTCGCCAAATAAAGGCCTCTGGAACTGTCTCGGTGCTTGTGGTGAAGGCGGCTCGGTGATCGATTGGGTGATGAAGGCCGAGGGAGTTTCATTTCGTCACGCCGTCGAATTGCTGCGCAACGGCTCTTCTTCTTTAGCCGCTTCTTCCGATCGCGTCGTGAAGACATCAACCGTGCGCAAACTCCCATGTCCTCTCGATCCGGAATTATCAAACGCGGTTCTGCTCGACCAGGTCATCGATTACTACCACGAGACATTGCTGGCGAGTGCCGAAGCCATGGCTTACCTCGAAAAGCGCGGCATCGCCGACGAGAAGACGATTCGCCGCTTTCGTCTCGGCTACGCCAACCGCACTCTCGGCCTTCGTTTGCCTGAGAAGAATCGCCAGCTCGGCGCCGAGCTGCGTGGCCGGCTGCAGGAGATCGGCATCTTTCGCAAGAGCGGCCACGAACATCTCGCCGGATCAATCACC
>PIVZ01000105.1 GCA_003354045.1 bacterium | reverse complement strand
CATCGTCGGTACCGGCAAGTACCTGGATTTCGAGCAGACGCGGGGAGCCGTGGCGACCTCTGGCGCCGAGATCGTCACCGTGGCCGTCCGCCCCGTGAACATCACCGACTCGAGCAAGGAAAACCTTCTCGACTACCTCGACCCTGAGGTCTACACGATCCTGCCGAACACGGCCGGCTGCTTCACGGCGGAAGACGCTGTGCGCACCTGCCGACTGGCCCGCGAGGCCGGTGTCGGCAAGCTCGTCAAGCTCGAAGTCATCGGCGATGAGAAGACCCTGTTCCCCGACGTCCCGGCCACGCTGGAGGCCGCCAAGGTGCTCGTGGAAGAGGGCTTCGACGTGCTCCCCTACGTGAACGACGACCCGATCGCCTGCAAGAAGCTCGAAGACCTCGGTTGCGCCGCCGTCATGCCGTTGGCTGCGCCCATCGGCTCCGGCCTCGGCATCCGCAACCCGTACAACATCAAGATCATTCTCGAGCACGCCTCCGTTCCGGTGATCGTCGATGCCGGGGTGGGCACGGCCTCGGACGCCGCGCTGGCGATGGAGCTCGGATGCGACGCAGTGCTGATGAACACGGCCATCGCCGGCGCCGACGACCCGATCCTGATGGCCGAGGCGATGCGCAAGGCGGTAGAGGCGGGCCGCGCCGCCTACCGGGCCGGCCGCATAGGCAAGAAGCTCTACGCCTCTGCCTCCTCGCCACTGACCGACCTGATCGGTTAGCCCCCCTTGCCGGCGCCCCCCCGACCGCCGTTGTTCGAGACCACGCCCGGGCTGTTCCTGATCACGGACGATCGCTTGCCCGAAGACCGTCTCGTCACGATCGTGCACGAGGCTTGCGCGGCCGGCTGCCACGCAGTGCAGCTACGATGTAAGCGGCTGACCGGCGGTCCTCTGTTCGCGCTGGCCTGCCGCCTGCGGGAGGTGACCGCCGGGCACGGGGCGGCGTTGCTCGTAAACGATCGTATCGACGTCGCGCTGGCCGCCGGCGCCGATGGCGTACATCTACCATCGGCCGGCATGGCCAGCGGCGCGGCACGCCGTCTGATCGGCGAAGGCCGCCTGTTGGGGCGCTCCATTCACTCGGCCGAGGAGATCGCCACGATCGAACCAGGCCGGCTCGACTACCTGCAGTTCGGCCCCGTCTACGCGACCTCCTCCAAGCTGGCCTACGGCGAGCCACAGGGAACCGGGCGCCTGGCACAGGTGGCAGGGCTGGCCCGCCGAGAGCACGGGCTCCCGGTGCTGGCCGTAGGGGGAATCGCTGTGGTGCAAGTGCGAGAGGCCACGACGGCGGGCGCCGCTGGAGTTGCCGTGATCGGTGCCATAATGGGCAGCACTGATACCTCCGCGGCAACCGTGGCACTACTCGCGGCGCTGTCCGGGGCGAACCGCTAGTGGTCTGGAGCGCACCGCCGTGCCTGCGCAGGATCGATCTATGAGCAAAACCGACTCAAAGAGCGATCTACACTCGCCTGTCATTCGATATCTGATTGACAAGCAAAGTCACGTTACGGTCTTGCTCGCCCTGGTGGGAACTCTATTTGTTCTTTCTCTGAACCTGACCCCACTCACGACAAATGATTTTTGGATGCAACTCGAGATTGGCAACACCATCAGGGACACAGGAAGCATCCCTCGCACGATTCTATTTACTCACAACGAGTCTCAGCACTATCCTTTCGTAGCCCACGAATGGCTTTCATCCTGCGTTTACAGTGTTTGAAACGAGTGGTTCGGATACGAAGGGCTCATTGTTCTCAAAGGCCTCTGCGCTCTATCAATCTTCTATACCGCTCCCCTCCTGGTGCGAGCCAGTGAGAGTACGGACTCCACGGAGGTGTCGGGAGGGGGATGCTCTAGAGCGCCGTCAGCTTTACCTCCACGCCACGGCGGGCCAGCGTGATCAGGGGGCGCTCGAGCCTGAGGCGCGCCTCATCGAGCCGCATACCCGCCACGCGGATGTCGATCGAGCCGACGCCTTCGCAGGCAGACTGCTCGAGGCTTTCTATCCCATAGGGGTCGAGACCGCCCGAGAGAAAGAGGGTCGCGGCTCGCGGTGCGCTCGGCTCTAGCCGGGCGCGAAAGAACGGTGTCGTGGGTGCTTCTTTCATCGGTCATCAATCCTCGAGCTCGGTCGGGCTAGCCAGTCGCCGGTGGAGGTTTCCGGGCAGCGTCCCCGCACGGTGCCACCGGACAGTGTCCCCGGACAGTCCAAGCAAGCCACATGCCAACCGCACGCAGCTCGCGTTGCCCGCCGACTCGGCAAAACGCCGAGGTCCTCTATGGTCATACGCGGCCGTTTGCCTATAGACACAGCAGCCGCTGATTAATTCGGCGACAGCATCCACAACCGCCGGTGGCCTCTGAAGGACGGGTGGTATAGCTACGGCAGTGTGTCGCGCGCGCTCGATCCCTCAACATTACAAGAAGATTTGCCACTCGAGCCGTCCGGCCTCTTCGAGTTCTCGGCGGCCGTGGCCAGCCTCGGCGTGGAGTCCGATCTTCTCGATGCACTGCTCGACAAGGGCCCCCTGTGCTTCCTGGATTTCGAGGCCACCGGGCTCGAGCCCGGAACCGATGAGCTCATCGAGGTCGGAGCCGTGCTGGTCGAGCGGGGCAACGGCGATGCCTCCGTGTTCAACACCCTCGTGCACACCGACCAGGAGCTCACTCCTTTCATCCGCCGCCTGACCGGCATCTCGCAGACCCAGGTAGAGACCGCGCCGCACGTCGGCGAGGTGGGGCCGGCGCTCGACCGGTTCATCGGCGACACGACGATCGTCGCCCACAATGCCGCTTTCGAGCGCAAATTCCTCGAAATCGCCGTGGACAAGCGCTTCCGCGACCACCCCTTTCTCGACACCTTCGACCTTCTCGGGCTCGTCTATCCCGACAGCCCGAACATGAAGCTCGATACCTTCTGCAACTTGAAGCTCCGGCGCCGCGAGCGCCACCGCGCCCTGGATGATGCTCTGGACACCCTGCGCATCCTGGTGAATATCTTCGCCGAGGCGCGCGACGGCAGTGGCGCCGCCGCCAACGCGGCCGGAGCCCTGGACCGCTACTGCCCTTCCTCGCCCTGGGCCGCACGGCTGCGGAAGCTGCCAGTTGCGACGATGGCGGCCAGCAAGGCCGCTACCGCAACCGAGTCTCAGCCCGCCCCCGCCGCGGTTCCCTTCGAAGCGGAAGCGATAGCCGGCAGGCTCTCCGACGAGGACGTCGCTGGCTCCGTGTTACCCGGATTCGAGACCCGCAGCGGTCAGGTGGAGCTGATGCGCCACGTTCACGACTGCTTCTCGGGCAGCGGCGGCAAGAGCGTAGTTCTGTGCGAGGCCGGCACCGGCATCGGCAAGACGCTTGCCTATCTTTCCGTGGCCATACCGTTCGCGCGCAAGACCGGCGAGCAGGTGATCATCTCGACCTCGGGCAAAGTCCTGCAGACCCAGCTCCTCGAGAAGGACATCCCGCAGAGCGCGCGTCTCCTCGGCTACCCCGACCTTCGCTACACGGCGATGAAAGGCCGCGCCAACTATCTGTGCCGGCGCCGTGCAGACGCCTTCCTCGAGCGTAACCTGGCCCCGCCGGACTCCTACTCAGTCGCTCTCATCGGCGCTTTCGAGAGCAACACGAGGCACGGGGAGATCGATCGCATACCCACTGTCCATTTCCAGCGTAGCGCGGAGTTCGAGCGGCGGGCGCGCGAGGTAACCAGCACCGAGGCCAGCGAGTGCAGTCGCCAGGACTGCGAGCAGGCCGGCGGAGATTGCGTCTTCCGCGACGCGCGCCGGCGTCTCGAGGGTGCCGAGATAGCCGTCGTCAACCACGACTTGCTGCTGCGCTGGCCGCCCGACTACCCCCCCCTGCGCCACCTCATCCTCGATGAAATCCACGAGCTGGTGGACAAGGCCGACCGTGCCTACGCGCGATCCGCCGAAGGGATAGAGATACGCCACCGCGTCGAATCCGTGCTCTCCGAGGCACGAGCCGGGCGGCCGCAAGCCGACCCACGAACGGCGGAGCTCGGTGAGGCCGCGCTGGCGCTGGTGGAAACCGTCGGGGCCGAGGCGCGGGTTGTGGTCGGAGAAGAAAAGCAGTTTCAGTTCGGGCGCGACGAGCTCGTCATTCCGGCCGACGGGCCGGGACCGACGTGGAAGGAGCTCGGCAATGCTGCCGTCGAGCTCGGCCGGGTGCTCGAGGAGCTTGCGGCCCATCTGGCCAGTACGGCCGAGAGCGACGACAGCCTGCAAGCGAAAGTCTCGGAGGTTCTGTGCGACGCAGCGTGGGTGTTGCAGACCGCATTGCCTTACCCGCAGGCCGACCGTTACGTCTTTTGCATGCGCGGATTGTCGCGCCCGGGCAACAACTCGTGGCGGTTGGTGGCCACACCGGTCTCTCCGGCCGCCGACTTCGAACTCAATGTCCTCGATGAAGCCGAAACGGTCTTCGGTACCTCGGCCACGGTCTCGGTGGGAGCCGATGTAGCCGGTTCGGTCCGCGAGCTGGAGCTCGACGTGCGAGCAAGAAGCCGGTTGCGCGTGCGCGAGCCGGTCGAGAGCCCCTTCGATTACGAGCGTAATCTGGAAGTCGTCTTCATCTCGGACAAGATGGACGCCAACAGACTCGTCGATCGAACGGCCAAGGCCATCGCGACGGTTGCATCGAGGCTCGGCGGCCGCACCCTCGGCCTGTTCACCAGTCGAGACCGCATGGTCAAGGTCGCCAACATACTGGACGAATCTCTCAAGACCGACGGCATCTCGGTGATCGCTCCGGCCACCGGCGGCGCCGACCCGCACGATCTCGTGCGCACGTTCATGGACGCCGACCACTCGGTGCTGCTCGGCGCCCGCAGCTTCTGGCAGGGCGTGGACATCCCCGGAGATGCCTGCCAGGCGGTGGTAATCGAGAAGCTTCCCTTCGACGTCCCTGGCGACCCGCTTCGAGAAAGGCGCGCAGGGCTCATCGAGGAGGACGGCGGTAACGGTTTCGGCGACTACACGCTGCCGCGCATGTTGCTCAGGCTCAAGCAGATGATGGGCCGCCTCATACGCACGCCAAGCGACCGCGGCATCATTGTCTTGGTCGAGTCGCGCTCGGAGAAGCGCTACTTCAAGCGGCTGCTAGACGCCGTGCCGCCGCGCGCGCACCACGATATAGTCCCGCTGCGCGAGCTGGACACCGTGGTAGAGAGCTTCCTGGCAAGACGGGCCAAGACCGACTAGTGGCGATCTGCCCACCGTAGCCCGCGCGTGAGCCCCGGACCGGTGGACCCGGATTCCTAAGCGGCGGCGGCAGTTGGTGTCTTGCGTTTCGGGGCGGTCAAGCAGATTACGCCGTCGTTGGATCGCCTCTTCTATTAGCGTGTTTAACTCCGGTTGGGCGCGTTTAGAAGGGGCGGTTGTCTGCATGGCCGTCTCCGGTCTCGTGTTGGGACGAAGGCCCCAGCGCGGATCGCGCCAAAGCCGTTGACGCGAGCCCGATTGGGCACTAAGACTTCAGTATCGCAACGAATTCGAACAGCGAGGCCGGCCCGCTCGACGCCGCCGCGGTCGAGGCCCACTTCCGAAGCCTGTGGCTCGAGCCCTTCCGGAGTCAGCTCCGTTTGGGGCATACCCTGATATTGGCTGCCGCTTTCGGCTTTATCCTCCTCAACGTCTTCGAACCTCCCGAGGCCGCTGTCGCGTCGTTCATCGTACAACTATTTGGCGCTGCACTGCTGATCGCCAGTCTGTCCTATCTGCGACAACAGCGAACCTGGCAACAGCTCATGACCGTGGCGATCGTCGTCGCCGTGGTTCTCTGTGTCGTCGCGGGTCTTGTCGCCGGCTGGGGCGGGCGGATGATTACGGGCATCGCCTGTGTGATGGCCCTTGTGGTCGCGGCACCGGCTTTCGTCCCCTGGGGGGCCGTGCCGCAGTCGATCTTGGCTTTGGTCGGGATGGCCACGATTCTGATGAACCGCGAGATGGTCTCACAACTGGAGAATGTTGCTGAAATCTCGGCCGTCTCTCTAGCAGGGCGGTCCCTCTTCCTGATCGCCTTCACGCTGGCGTTCACGGCTTACCTCGCGTTTGTACTCCATCGATCGCGGCACCTCACGGCGGCCAACGACCTTCAGCGCCTGCTCGCTTTGGAACGAGTTCAGGGTCTGAACGAAGACCTCGAGAAGCGCGTCGCCGAACGTACCCATGAACTTAGCGTGGCGTTGCGTGAACTTCGCACGTTCACGTATTCGGCTTCGCATGATCTCAAGTCGCCGCTGCGCGCGATCAATGCCTACAGCCAGGCCCTCGCCGAGAACTTGGAAGGCGAGTTGGAAGACGAGGATCGAGACTGTCTCGATAGGATCGGTGCGGCCAGCGAGCGGATGGAGGCTCTTATCGAAGCGTTGCTCGGACTGTCCCGCGTGGCGCAGACCAAGCTCGAAGTGCAGCCGATCGACCTTGCAGCCGTCGCGCGCTCGATTGCCGAGGAACTCGACGCGGCCAATCCCGAACACGCAGCCCGATGGATGATCGATACGGAGCTACGGGCGCAGGCCGACCCCGCCCTTATCCACATCGTATTGGCCAACCTCCAGGGCAACGCGTGGAAGTTTTCGCGAGGCATCGAGGGTGCCCGTATCGAAGTAGGCTCGTCGGTGGCCGACGGCGGCCGCGCTTTCTTCGTGCGCGACAACGGTCCGGGTTTCGACATGAGCTACGCCAAGGGGATCTTCGAGCCTTTTCGGCGTCTCGAAAGCGGCGATCAGGGCGTGGAGGGCACGGGCATCGGCCTCACCACGGTGCAGCGAATCATCGAGCGCCACGGGGGCCGAGTCTGGGCCGAGAGCAAGCTCGGTGAGGGCAGTACGTTCTTCTTCTCTCTACCCGGCAACGGTGAGTTCGGACACCCCTTTGAGTCGAGGGGTGGGCGTGATCCAGACCGGTCGGATGATGACGATGCAGGTTCTCCTGCTCGGGCCGCTCGGGCTGTTCTGGCTGCCGCAGCGTGAGAGGAGCTTTCGCGCTTCCCTGCTTCTCGTGCCTAGACAGCGGGGACTGCAGACGCGGCCGTAAACCAGTTATGCCGCGCGTCGCTACTGTCTTGTCAGCCATCGCACAAGCATACTGAGGCTCCCAAGGCTACGGCGAGTCAGTCGCGCCCCGGCGTTGGTGCGATGCTGACTTGACGACCCCACTGATAGTGCATGGCACTATCAGCTTCATTGGATGTAACCCAGCGACCTCAATTCGTGTATGCGTTCCTCTGAACTCTTCATGCGCGGTCTGTTTTCCTGCATTTTCTGTGCTTCTTGATAAAGGGTTCGGAGTGTGTCCCGGAGGGGTATGTCTTTGCGGTCGGTCTGGAGAAACAGGTTCGTTCTCTCGTAGGGATCATCGAACAGATTGTAGTGCTCCGTTACGCCGTCCGCCCTGTAAATGAATTTGACAAGACCCTCCTGGATAGCGCACATGGGGATCCAGGTTGCTCTCTTCCTTCTGTCCGCCGGACGGCGCTGTGCGAACGAATAATGCACGAAATCCTTTTCGGGGTTCGAGAGAACCGGGACAAGAGATGTTCCCTTCAGATCGCCGTCTGGAGCCAGCCCCGCCAAATCGGCAAGTGTTGGTAGAATGTCGATCAACCTCATCGGAACGCCGATTCGTTTCCCTGCGTGGGAGCCATCGGCGAAATAGAACAACAGCGGTACGTGCAACTGTTCCTGGTACAGGTGCATGCCGTGTCCCAGGTACAGGTGATTCGCCAACCCTTCCCCGTGATCCGAGGTGATGATCCAAAGTGTATTCTCCTGGGGAAACCGTTTTCCGACGACATCGAACAGTCGACTCAGAATGCGATCGACATAGAGAATGCGCCCGTCATATGCATCAAGAACGCGATTTACCGGCCAACCTGCGTTATGCGCAAAGTCGAGTTCGCCCGCAGTATACCTGTTCCGGACATAACCATCGACATGGCGGTTGATATCCGGGAAACCTGTGTAAGAGGAACGTCTTTGCTTCCATCCATGCACATCAAAGAGGTGAACCCAAAGCAGGAACCGCTCGTTGTGGCCCTGTTCGTTCAACCAACTGATCGTCCTTTGTACCGTTGCCTCGCCACGGCCGTCCCCCGCTCTTCCGGGAGGAGAGAATGTCTCGAAGCCGCTCTTCAAGCCGCTCAGAAAACCAACGCTCGTGAAACCGGCGGTCTTGAAGTCGCGATCCCGAAACGCCTGGGCCATGGTCGGGATTCCTTCCGGTAGGTCCTCCCAATTGCTCAAGAGACCGTGCTGGTACGGGTACATGGACGTGAACAGGGAGCCGTGCGAAGGGCTTGTATGGGATGACGCAGATAGGGCCAGGTCAAACACTGCGCTTCGTTCGGCCAACGCCGACAGAAACGGGGCGGTGTCTCTGGGATAGCCATAAAAGGGCAGATGATCGGCACGCAGCGTGTCGATGGTGATGAGAATGACCCTGTCGAGGTGCTCTCTACTGCCCTGCGTGCGGTGGACAGCCGCCGCAGCACACAACGTGAGGCAGAAGACAAGAAACACCACAAACAGCCGTCCTCGTGATTTCATCGCCTTTCCGCATGGAGATCATGATGCCTGTTTGCCCATCATGTTTGGCCGGGTTCCACACAACGCTCCGAGTAGTAACAAGGCTCCCTGCGCCCTGTGGTCGATATACCATCAGGCCTCAAGCATCAAGCACTTGGCGGCGTTGGCGGCTCAGGTGTGGAAGGCTGTCCCTCGTCAATATCGCATCAGGATGAGTCTGTTCCGTCGGAGCCGTCGCAGTGTAGCCAAGAAGGAACTGAACGCAGGCGAGCCACAACCCTTTTTGGCATTGAACGTATATATTTCAACAACCGTCGGCGGCCTGCGTATGTGTCGTTCCTCTTCCTTGCGCAAGAGTGGCGCCGCTTCCATGGGCCATCGAGTTCAACTAGTAGCCGGACGGGGAGGAAGGATCGATGATCTCTGCAACGGAAGCGCTCGAACACCTGCGAGAGGGAAATCGCCGTTTCGTGTCGGACGGTAGAAGACGCGAGGTGGTCACAAATCAGGTGCGGCGCGGCGAGCTGGCAACCGGCCAGGAACCGTTCGCCATCATTCTGGGATGTTCCGACTCGCGCGTGCCGGTGGAGATCGTCTTCGATCAAGGCCTTGGCGACCTGTTTGTCGTACGCGTTGCCGGAAACATTGTGACCCCTTCTCAAATCGGCAGTGTTGAGTTCGCTACAATGCTGTTCGGCACGCGCCTGGTGGTGGTTCTCGGGCATTCCCGGTGCGGAGCTGTTATGGCCACCTTGGATGCACTTCAGCAGCCGGTGGACAGCCGGTCGCCCAACGTGGATTCGATCGTTGAGCACATTCGGCCGTCTGTGGAGCCGTTGCTGGCCGCAGCACCAAGGCACGACGCGAATGCTCTGGTGCAGCGCGCCGTTCGGGCCAACATCAGCGCCTCCGCGAACCACCTGAGGCACGAATCTGAGTTCTTGGAGCCAATGATCGAGAGAGATGATCTTCTTGTCGTCGGCGCCGAGTACTCGCTCGACACCGGGCTTGTTGATTTCTTCGACGGCCTGCCATGAGACGCATGAGAGTGAGTCCGGGAGTGCTGGCAGTAGCACAACTGAGACCGCTCGATCTTGCCACGCACAAGGTCGCTGATCCGTGGCTGCGTAACCCCCATCAGTTTCGCCGCAGCAGCCTGCGTAAGCTTTCGTCGCTTGATCGTGTTGCGGCCGATCTCGTGCGCCAGTCGAGCTAACCCTCTTGATGCATGGAGCCGAGCAGGTCGTTGACGGCCTTGACAGGATTGAAGGTCTCGATCGGCACTTCGACGAACACGGTGTTCCAGTCGCTCATCGCCCCGTTCCAGAGCCCGGGGAGCTCGAGGGACTTCAGCGTACGGCCCTCGTGTGACTTCTCGGCAATGAACACCGCGTCGTCGTCCACGTAATTGGCAAGTGGAAAGCGCCGGCCCTTGCGATCGCGCGTGGCACACACGAGATCCACCGGGTTGAAATGCGTGGCGCTGCCGAGGACCTTCCGCTGTCCATCGCGCGACGCATCGATCTGAGCGGTCTCCACGATCTGGTTACTGACGCCACCGTTCCGGTCGCGCACCCAGAAGGGGCCGCCGCCCGGGTCGCCTTCGTTAATCACCATCCCACAAGCGCGAAGCGGCCGGTCCAGTCTGTCGATGAGAAAAGCGCGCAGACTCTCCCCGCTGGTCCCCTCGGCGGGTTTGGCCCCGAAGTACTCGGTGGCGAAGGCGAGCGCCTCGTTTTCGACGGAACCGCCGGCGGCACCTGACTCGAGCTCGGCGAGGTAGGCAAAGACCCGTTCCTGAAGCTCGACGAGCAGACCCGCCAACACCTGCTTCCACAAATACGTGGGGCCGGCCTGCGACTCCGGAACGATATTGTCGATGTTCTTCACGAACACCAGATCGGCGTCGATCTCGGCAAGATTCTCGATCAGCGCCCCATGACCGCCAGGACGAAGCAGCAAACAACCGGCTCCGTCGCGAAACGGCTCGTTCTCCGTTGTCACCGCCACTGAATCGGTGGACGGCTTCTGCAGCGAGAACTCGACCTCGTAGCGCACGTTGAATCTACCTGCCGCGATAGCGACTGGCAGCTCGTCGCTCTTGCCCCGCTTATAGATGAGGCGGTCACATCTGTACTGCTCCGGGCCGAAGAGAAAGGGCTGCGCCTTGAAGCGGATGTTCATGAAGGACTACAAATGCATACTGACAGAAAGCTTCTATTGCAGTGTGTGCAGAACCTTCTGAGCAACGCGGTTAAATACACAGAGTCGGGGAAGGTCAGTATAGCTGCACTGGAAAAGGCCCCGGGGGTG
>PIVZ01001427.1 GCA_003354045.1 bacterium | reverse complement strand
AGATCCAAAGCCAGCTCTGCCAGGGCCGGGTGCCAGTCCCACGGCGTGTAGGCCTCGGCATAGAGATCGTACAGCACTTTGCCGTCCCAGGGGGTTCCGCTCTCGATCCGAAACGGCTCGCTGTCACAACGAATCGTGATCGTGTCCGGCGTGTAGGTCTGGAGCTTGACCGCGTCCGCCCCGGCCCGGGCGGCGGCTCGCACCAGCTCCTGGGCCGTCGACAGATCCTGATTATGATTCGCCGACAGCTCTGCGACCACGTAAACCGATTCGCCCGGCCCGATCCTCCGCCCCAGGATGTCAAATGAGATGTCAAACGGGATGTCCGACATCAGCTTTCTCCCCTTTCGTGGAGACCCATCGCCTCCAGGGTCCGAGCACTGCCACGACCATCCACCAGCGCCCGTCCCGCATGCGCCATCTCACGTCTTCTCGTCGCCGACGCGCAGAGCGCTTCGACTCGCGCGGTCAAGGCGTCCGTGTCGAGCGCATGGTACCAGCCGAGGCTCTCGCACACCCCGGCATCGCCGAGGCTCTGCACCGCCCCCAGCTGGTTGTCGGCCAGCGTGACCAACATCATCGGTACACCCATGAAGCAGAGCTCCAACACCGTCGTGCCGCAGGCCGAGATTGCCAGA
>PIVZ01001426.1 GCA_003354045.1 bacterium | reverse complement strand
CTCCAGCGTCCTTGCGGAGAGAGCCGGCCTCCGCCGGAGAGATGGATAGCAGTAGCCACAGCACGAGAAGCGACGTTGTGGTGAATCGGACCAAGGTCACTCCCCGCAGTGGAAGCTGTAGCTGCCGAGAACGCGCCCGGCGGCGCTTCGTACCTCGACGCGCCAGTTGCCTGCCAGGCCGGGGAACAGGGTCTTGTAGGACCAGGTGCGCCAGGGCGAACCGTTCACGGATAGATCGATGGACTGAACCTCGTATTCGCCGAGGAACCAGACGTGGGTGATGCCGTCCCCCTCTTCGCCGCCGGCGATGCGGTTCCAGAAGTAGACGCGGTCGCCGATGACGAAGCTCTCCGCCCCGCCGATCGGTGCGCGCTCCTCGATGTCTGCGCAGAAGATGGCCTCGGAGAGGCTGCGCGAATCCGGGGCCTCCGCCGGCTCGGACTCGTGTTGCTCGGCGACCGCCGCCGTCACGGCGAGAAGCAGTGAAATTGCAAGAATCAGGTGCTTCATTGCGAACCTCCTGTGACCGTTCAGGCCCCGGGTTGGGTGCCCTCGAGCGAAGCATAGACTCTTGCGAAGTCTTCCGCCATCCGCGTTGGAGAAAATTCCACAAGGACCTGCTCCCTGGCGGAGAGCGTC
>PIVZ01001425.1 GCA_003354045.1 bacterium | reverse complement strand
TGGCTCCATCGACCTGGCGGTCACCCGAGCGGCCCTGTATCTGCTCGGTAAGCTCCACTACCTGGGCTATGCCGGTGGCGCCCACGGGATGGCCCTTGCGCAGCAGTCCACCCGAGGTGTTCACCGGGATCTTACCGCCCAGCTTGGTGTCGCCGTCGTCTATCAGGCGTCCGCCTTCGCCCTTGGGACAAAGACCGAGCGACTCGTAAGCCATCAGCTCGGCGGGGGCCGAAGCGTCGTGGCACTCGACGACGTTTATGTCCTCGGGGCCGACGCCGGCTTCCTCATAAGCTTCGGCAGCGCAGATCTCCACGGTTCCCGGCTCGTCGGGCCCGTGGTCCCAGCCCGAGCGCAGCACGCTCGTCAACACCTTCACCGGTTTGCTGATGCCGAGTTCGCGCGCCTTCGACTCACTCACGATGATGGCGGCGGCAGCGCCGTCGCCTATGGGCGAGCACATCGGCCGAGTCAGTGGCTCCGCTATCATCGGCGAGGCCAGCACGTCGGCCACGCTCAGAGCCTCGCGGAACTGAGCGCGTGGGTTCATGCTGCCGTGAAAGGAGTTCTTGGCGCTCACGCCTGCAAACTGTTCGGCCGTGGTGCCGTAACGCTCCATGTGTATGCGCGCGGCCATGGCGTAGA
>PIVZ01001424.1 GCA_003354045.1 bacterium | reverse complement strand
GTGCCGCCGCGGTCGGGACGGGGCCCCGGCGCGGCCGACCACAGGCCCCGGCGGCCATTCTGTCGCCGGCGGCCATCCTACCCCGGCGGCCATCCTGTCGGCGGCGCGCGTCGCCTCCCCCGCGCTCCCGTTGGAGAATCTCGCGCCCGGCACACTCACCTCTGTCCAACCGGGCTGATCATGTCATGTCTGCCGGCATGCGATCATGCGAGGACTCAGGGATCCGTACGGAACATTTCGCCGCGACTTCGCGCACTTGTCAGGACCCCCGACAGATGCGAAGATCGCGCCCGACCCCTGCAACCCTCGTCTCCCAACCGCGAGCAGAGAGGAACCAGATGGCTACGCTGCATGTCAACATGCCGATCAAGGCCGAGGACAACGAAAGCCGGCGTGATCCCAAGACCGGACTCATTCCGTGTCTTGCCTGCACCCAGTGCTGCCACTACGTGGCCATCGAGATCGACGAGCCCGACTGCCGCGAGGACTTCGACAATATCCGCTGGTACCTCTATCACCCGGGCATCGAGATCTACGTGGATCACGAGGACACCTGGAACGTGCTGGTCAACACCACGTGCGAGAATCTGCTCCCGGACGGTCAGTGCAAGGTGTACGAGACCCGGCCCAACATCTGCAGGA
>PIVZ01001423.1 GCA_003354045.1 bacterium | reverse complement strand
AACGACATTTCGTCCTCCTATTCCGTTACCTGTCCGGTCTCGGAATCGGGGACGTGTCACTTGATTACGGCGGGATTAGACGGACATCAGTTCCTGGACGCTACATGTGCGCCACCGGCGACTGCCGTGTCGGCAACGACGGCCTCCCCGTCGAGCTATTGCAGTTCGGCGTGGAGTAGTGCTCAGCCGCGCGACCCCTCTGCTCTAGGGGGAGGGGAACAGCGCAACAAAAGAGACAGACCCGCGTGCGGTCCGCTGCTCGCGCGCCACAGTATCGCATGTATGGGCCGCCCGCAGCGCGGTCCTGCGGTCCAAGCTAGGGTGGTAGCCACGGCCCGTCGCGGACCCCGATCAGCCCCAGTGTTTATGCGGGCTGTGGCGCAGGGATTGGCGGAGCTGGGATGCTTGCTCACGGCTCTTGTCTCAACGCCCGTCCGGGGCAGTATGATGCGGCACGAAACAAAAGGACGGCAGTCCTAGGCCGCCAATAGCCCGCCGCGCCCACAAGCCACGACCGTGCCGGCGCTGCGCAACCAAGAGGGGAAGTCATGAGACGTTCGATTCAGTCTTCGGTGGTAACGGCAGTAGCGATGGGATTGGTCCTGGCCTCTACCGTGCAGGCGGGTGACCCGGCCGTCAAATG
>PIVZ01000677.1 GCA_003354045.1 bacterium | reverse complement strand
CCAGATTCAGAGGCCATGACCCCGGGCGCGGGCATCCCGAGCGTCCCGAGCGCCTCGCTGTGCTCGAGCGGCTCTTCGACACGCCTGCTCTTCGCGATCTCCGACGGGTCGAGCCGCGCCACGCCGGCGAAGAGGAGCTCGGCCGTGTACACGTTGCCTCTCATCTGGAGGCCGTCGCGGCCAGCGCGGGCCAGCCGTATACGCGATTCGATGCCGACACTCCTGCCTGTGCCGATTCCTTCGAGGCCGCCACCCTTGCAGCCGGCGCCGCCATGGAACTGGCCGACGCCATCTGCAGCGGCGAGCTCGACAACGGCTTTGCCGCCCTGAGGCCGCCCGGGCATCACGCCGAGGCGAGTAGGCCGATGGGCTTCTGTTTGTTCAACAACGTCGCGGTGGCGGCCCAACACCTGCGCCACCGCCACGGCCTCGAGCGCGTCCTGGTGCTCGACTGGGACGTTCACCACGGCAACGGCACGCAGCACAGCTTCTACGACGACCCCTCGGTCATGTACGTCTCCTTGCACCAGTATCCGTTCTACCCCGGCAGCGGCGCCGCCTCAGAGATCGGTCAGGGTGCCGGCGCAGGTTACACCGTCAACGTGCCGATGGCGGCGGGTTCATCGAACGATGACTACAGCGCCGCCTTCCGCGATTTGATCCTGCCGATCGCCAGACGCTTCGCTCCGCAGTTCGTGCTGGTATCGGCCGGCTTCGACGCCCACAGCGACGACCCCTTGGCCTCCATCGACCTCAACTCGGATGCCTTCGCCGAAATGACCGACGCCGTGAGCGGTCTTGCCGACGAGTGTTCCGGCGGCAAGCTCATGCTGCTTCTCGAGGGCGGGTACGACCTGGATGCGCTCGCCGGTTCGGTCGAGCGGGTGCTCGGCAGGCTACTCGCGCCGGGCCCATTTGCGCCGGCAGGCGGCGAGCTCAGTAGCCAGGGTCGGGAGGCGGCTCGGGCTCTGCGGCCACACTGGGAAAGTATCTGAAGCGGTCGCCCCGCGGCTCCTCGGCCGGGGTGGGGAAGGGCTGTGCGGGCTCTCGTAGGCCGGCACCATCTTCGGCGGCCTCGCGGCCGGTGGCCTCGTCGCCGGTAGCCCCGTCCTCCTCGCTTTCCAGCCCCTCTTCATCCTCGCCGGGTGCCGGACTTGAAGCACTCCAACAGCGGGTTCTCCGTGTAGGCATTGGCGCGCATTCCGGTCTCGGCGTCGATGTTAACGCAGCGTATTCCGGGCGGTACGTCGAAGTCGCTCACGGGGGCGTTCTTCAGGGCGCCCTGCATGAACTCGAGCCAGATCGGCGCGGCCACGCGGCCGCCGGTGCCGGTCCTTCCCATGCTGCGGCTGTGGTCGTCGTAACCGACCCAGACGCCCACCACCAGCTCGGGCGTGAAGCCCACGAACCAGGCGTCGCGCTGGTCGTTGGTGGTGCCGGTCTTGCCGGCAGCCGGACGGTTGAGGCGGCGCACGCTACGCCCGGTGCCCCGCTGGACCACGCCGCGCAGCAGGCTGGTCACCAACGCCGCCGTCTGTGGGGAGATGGCCTCGCGTTGATGGGCCGCACCGGCATGAATGAGACGCCCCTTGGCGTCCTCCACGCGCAGTACGATGACCGGATCGATCTTGATGCCGCCGTTTGCGAATGCCGTGTACGCGGAGGTCAGGTCGAGAAGCGTGAGTTCGCTGGTGCCGAGGGCCAGCGACAGATTGTGGCCGATGTCGGCGTTGAAGCCGAAATGGTCGAGGTAATCGACCACGTTCTCTACACCGATACCGTTCACCAGCTTCACGGAGACGACGTTGCGTGACTTCTCCAGCGCGGTTCGCAGAGTCGTCGGGCCGTGGTGCTCGCGCGAATAGTTCTGCGGCGCCCACACCCGGCCGTGGTCGAGGTACTCGACGGGCTCGTCGTAGATGATGCTGGCGGGCGTGAAACCGTCGTCGAAGGCCGCGGCGTAGATGAACGGCTTGAACGCCGAGCCCGGCTGGCGCCTGGCCTGAGTGGCGCGGTTGAATTGACTGCGCATGAAATCGTGGCCGCCGACCATGGCCGACAGGTAGCCGGTCTCGAGGTCGATCGCGACCAGCGCCGCTTCGAGCTCGGGAGTCTGGGCGATCCACAGCTGAGGACTGGCGTCGGGGTCGCTCTCGGGACGCACCTTTCCGGGCGGATGGGTCGCGACCTCAATGATGTCTCCCACTTTGAAGTTGCGTTGAGTCAGCCGCCACGGCCACTCGATCTCGGAGACGTCGATCTCGGTTACGTATTCGCCCACCACCACCGTGATCGAGTCCTCCTTGGCCTCGATCACCACGGCTTCGTAGAAGCGGTCGTCGCGCAGCTCGGAAAGGTTGCGGCCGTATCTCTCTTTCTCGAGCCTGTTCTGCAGATCGACTCCGGTCAGGTGCGCAGCGGGGCCCCGGTAACCGAGTATCCAGTCAACGGTCTCGAGCCCGCGGCGCACGCTTTCCTGAGCGAGCTTCTGCAGCCGTGGGTTCATCCCTGTGTAGACCTTGTAGCCCTGGTTGTAGGGTGCATCCTTGCCGAAGATCTTCTCGAGTTGGAGACGGACGGCCTCCGTGTAGTAGTCGCGGACTCCGGAGCCCCGCATGCCGCGCGGTATCACGTTCATCCCTTCGCGCATCGCCTCGGC
>PIVZ01001422.1 GCA_003354045.1 bacterium | reverse complement strand
ATGACCGCCGTTCTTCTGTGTGCGGTCGGTCTCATCGTCAACGTTATCGCAACGACCGGGCTCGGACCCACGTTCTCTTTGATGATTAGCGGCTGGGCTGGAGGCAACCTTACCATTGCCCTCGTTCTCATCGCCATTGCCTCACTGGTTCTCGGCATGGGCTTGCCGGTCACGGCCTCCTACATCGTGCTCGGGACGCTCTCGGCCCCGGCGCTCTACGGCATGATCCTCGACGCCCAGCTCACGCAAATGCTGATGAGCGGCCAGATTGTCGAGGAGGTAAAAATGTTCTTCGTCATGGGAGCCCCGGCGAGCGCTGATCTGCTTGGCGCTCCGATGTCAAAGGCACAAGCCTCAAACGTCCTCGGCACCCTGCCGCCAGAGCTCTTGTCGCTCATCCGAGACCAGGCCTTCTCCCCCGCCGCGCTGGCAGCCGCTCTCCTCAGCGCCCACATGATTATCTTCTGGCTCAGCCAGGATTCCAACGTCACGCCGCCCGTATGTCTTGCTGCCTTCTCAGCCGCCGCCGTGGCCGGAGCCAGCCCCATGCGAAGCGGCGTTGCCGCCTGGCGTGACTCTCAGGCACACGTTGCGCGGTCACGAGGACGTGGTGTACGGAATCGCCTGGTCGCCCGATGGGAAGC
>PIVZ01000104.1 GCA_003354045.1 bacterium | reverse complement strand
GTCTGCTATGGGGCGTGTTGCCGGCCTGGGGGGTCTTCTACCAACCGCTGGCCTTCGTGATCATCTTCGTGGCCGGCATTGCCGAGTCCAAGCGCGTGCCTTTCGACATTCCGGAGGCCGAGTCCGAGCTGATTGCCGGATATTTCACCGAGTACTCGGGCGGCAAGCAGGCGGCCTTCATGCTCGCCGACTTTGCCGAGGTGGTGATGGTGGCGGGCTTGACCACCGCGCTGTTCTTCGGTGGCTGGCAGGTGCCGTATCTGACGGCGGCCGGCTTCGAGGTACCGGGGCTGGCTCTCGTGGCGGTGCCCGGCTGGGCGATCACGGTGCTGCAGGTAGCGGCGTTCGTCTTCAAGGTGGTCTTCTTCTGCTGGCTGCAGTTCCTGATTCGCTGGACGGTGCCGCGTATGCGCTACGACCAGCTCATGAACCTGGGTTGGAAGGGCATGATGCCGGTCGCGCTGGTAAACGTCTGCATAACGGCCGCTGCCGTGCTGTTCCTGGGAGAGACCGCATGAACGAGCTGGTCTTCTACCCTTTGGCGGCGCTTTCGGTGCTGGCGGCCTTCGGTGTGGTGCTCACCAACGACCCGATACGCAGCGCCTTGTCGCTGGTGTGCTCGATGGTGCTGCTCGCCGTCTTCTACGTGGTGCTCGGCGCCCACCTGGTCGCCGCGCTGCAGATCATAGTCTATGCCGGCGCGGTGATGGTGCTGTTCCTGTTCGTCATCACGCTGCTCAACCTGCGGCGCGACCCGACCGACAGCGGCCGGCCGGTCATGACCGCCGTCGCCACTGTTTCCGGCATCGTCCTGGCCGCGCTGCTCGGCAATGCCGTGTGGGACAGCACGCTGCCGGCGGCCAGCAACGCGCCTCTTGCGGAGGGCTTCGGCACCACCGTTGGAATCGCGCGCCAGCTCTTCTCCGAATATATCGTCGCGTTCGAGCTCACCTCGGTGTTGCTCTTGGTGGCCGTAGTCGGTGCCGTTGTGCTCGCCAAGCGCGAGCCGGTCGCGACGGAGGGTACGGAAGGCTAGACCATGGTAGGCCCGAGTCACTTCCTGGCACTGAGCGCCATCCTGTTCTCGATAGGCGCCGTTGGTGTCGTCATCCGCCGCAACGTGGTCATCATCTTCATGTCCGTCGAGCTGATGCTCAATGCCGCCAACCTCACGTTCGTAGCGGCCTCGAACAGCCTCGGGGCGATGAATGGCCAGACGATAGTGTTCTTCGTAATGACTGTTGCCGCAGCGGAGGCGGCAGTGGGCCTGGCGGTGATTCTGGCACTCTTCCGCAGCCGCCAGACCGTCAGCGTGGACGAGGTCGCATTACTCAAATGGTGAGCGCTCGAGAAGGAGAGGTTTCCGATGCACGCACCCGCTAGCGAAGCGGCGGTGCAGGCCGTCGATTACCTGCGCTACATCGTTCTCTCGCCGTTGGTCGGCGTGCTCGTTCACCTTGCACTCGGCAGCCGCATAGGGCGCAAGGCCGTCGGCGCCGTGGCTTGCCTGAGCGTTTTCATCAGCTTCCTCTTCGCCGTTTTCGCCTTTGTGACCATAGTCGGAGCGCCGGAGGGCACGGTGCTCGTGGACTCGGTCTACGAGTGGTTGCACGCGGGGAGCTTCTCGGCCGACGTCTCACTTCAGATAGACGCATTGAGCGCGGTGATGTGCCTGGTCGTGACCGGGGTGGGCTTCCTGATCCACGTCTATTCGGTCGGCTACATGGGTCACGATCCCGACTTCGCCCGTTACTTCGCCTACCTCAACCTGTTCACCGGCGCGATGTTGGTGCTGGTGCTGGCCGACAACCTCATCCTGATGTTCGTCGGCTGGGAAGGGGTCGGTCTGTGCAGCTACCTGCTCATAGGCTTCTGGTACACCGACCCGAGCAAGGCATCGGCCGGCAAGAAGGCTTTCATCGTCAATCGGATCGGCGATTTCGGCTTCGTGCTCGGCGCGTTCCTGCTGTTCTGGTCGCTGAGCGGCCTCGGAGTGGGCAGCCTCGACTTTGCCACGATCAACGCCTACGCCTCCGAGCTGCCACACGGCTTCGTGGTGGCCGCAGCGTTGCTGCTGTTCGTCGGCGCCACCGGCAAGTCGGCGCAGATCCCGCTGTTCGTCTGGCTGCCGGATGCCATGGCAGGCCCGACCCCGGTCTCCGCGCTGATCCACGCGGCGACCATGGTCACCGCGGGCGTCTACATGGTTGCGCGCTTGAACGGCCTCTACATGGCCGCACCGGAGGCCATGAACGTGGTGGCGGTCATCGGCGCGGCCACCGCTCTGGGCGCAGCGACCATCGCCGTAGCCCAAAACGACATCAAGAAGGTGCTGGCCTACTCGACGGTCTCGCAGCTCGGCTACATGTTTCTCGCGCTCGGCGTGGGCGCCTTCGGCGCAGCCATCTTCCACGTGATGACCCACGCGTTCTTCAAGGCCCTTCTCTTCCTCGGCGCCGGCAGCGTCATCCACGGCATGCACGAGGAGCAGGACATCCGCAAGATGGGCGGCCTGCGTCGCAAGATGCCGGTGACCTTCATGACCTTCCTGGTGGCTACCCTGGCGATAGCGGGCGTCCCCGGTCTCTCGGGCTTCTTCTCCAAGGACGAGATTCTCGCCTCGGTGTTTGCCTCCGGCCATTACGGCCTGTGGACGGTGGGACTGCTCGGCGCGTTCTTGACGGCCTTCTACATGACGCGACTGCTGGTGCTCACATTCTATGGCGACTTCCGCAACGGCGCCGAGGCCGAGGCCAAGGTTCACGAGAGCCCGCGCGCGATGACCGTGCCGCTCATGGTACTGGCTGTGCTGGCCGCCATAGGCGGCTACGTCGGGGTGCCGCACGTGCTTGGCGGCCACAACGTCTTCGCCGGCTTCCTTGCCCCGGTGGTCGGGCATCATGAGCTGCACCTGTCGGCCTCTCTGGAACTGGGCCTGATGTTTGCCTCGATCGGAGTGGCCGGGGCCGGAATTCTGGTGGCCTGGACCCTGTACTCGGGTGGGCCCGAGGCGGACAAGACGCTCTCGACTTCTCTCACCGGCGCCTACGATGCGATGGGCGGTGCCTACTACGTAGACGAGTTCTACGATGCCATCGTCGTGCGGCCGGTCCGGCGGGTCAGCGACTGGCTGTGGCAGGGGATGGATGTGGCCTTCATTGACGGCATTGCCAACGGGATTGCCACGGCGGCCACGAATATAGGCGAGGGCTGGCGGCGCTGGACCACCGGCAACGTGCAGCACTATCTGCTCACGGTGTTGGTGGGAGCAACGATAGTGCTGGCGGTGATCACGATGAGAGGGGGTGGCTAGAGCGATGGAGATGCCTCTTCTCAGCTTGTTGATCTTCACGCCGGCTCTCGGTGCCCTGCTCATCGCGGCAGTTCCGGGAACAGCCGTAGCCACGCTGCGGCGGCTTTCGATCGGCGTGTCCCTCATTCCCTTCGCGCTGGCGCTGGAGGCGTGGCGGCTCTTCGATGCCTCGAGCGGCGAGTTCCAGCTGGTAGAGAGCTTCGGCTGGATACCGCGTTTCGGAACTTCCTACTTGATCGGGATCGACGGCATCTCGCTGCTCATCATCCTGCTTACGGTTTTCCTGACGCCGCTGGTACTGCTCTCCTCGGGGGATACGGTCCATCACCGCACCAAGGGCTATCTGATCTCGATGCTTCTGCTCGAGACCACCATGCTCGGCACCTTGATGGCATTGGACACCCTGCTCTTCTACGTGTTCTGGGAACTCATGCTGGTGCCGATGTACCTGATCATCGGCATCTGGGGCGGTGAGCGACGCATCTACGCCTCCATCAAGTTCATCCTGTTCACGATGGTCGGCAGCCTGCCGATGCTGGTGGCGATCGTCTACATGGGCGTGGCCCAGGCCGAGAGTGGCGGGCACATGAGTTTCGCGCTCACCGACCTTTACGGTTTGCACCTCAGCCCGGTCGCCCAGGGACTCTGCTTCTTCGCCTTCTTCCTCGCCTTTGCCGTCAAGGTGCCGATGTGGCCGCTGCATACCTGGCTTCCCGACGCGCACGTCGAGGCGCCGACGGGCGGATCGGTGATCCTGGCAGGCGTGCTCTTGAAGATGGGAACCTACGGTTTCGTGCGCTTCGTCATGCCGCTGTTCCCCGAGGTGCTGCCGGTGGCGATGCCCTGGGTCGGTGGTCTGGCGGTGGTGGGCATCATCTATGGAGCGCTGGTGGCGATGGTGCAGCCCGACATGAAGAAGCTGGTGGCCTACTCATCGGTGAGCCACCTCGGGTTCGTCATGCTGGGGCTGGCCTGCATGAACACCATCGGGGTCGAGGGCGCCGTCTACCAGATGCTCAACCACGGGCTTTCAACCGGGGCGTTGTTCCTTTTGGTCGGCATGATCTACGAACGCCGCCACACGCGCATGATCGCCCACTTCGGGGGACTCTGGAAGCCGATGCCGGTCTATGCGGCGTGCTTCCTGATAGTCATGCTCTCCTCGGTCGGGCTGCCCGGCCTCAACGGTTTCGTCGGCGAGTTCCTCATCCTGCTCGGCGCCTTCAAGTACTCGATCGTGCTCACCGCGCTGGCGGCCACAGGCGTCGTGCTCGGGGCCCTGTACATGCTGTGGATGTATCAGCGTGTGATGTTCGGGCCGATCACGCACGAAGAGAATGCCGAGCTTGCCGACATGTCGCCCCGTGAGCTCGCCGTCATGGTGCCGATCATCGTTTTGATCTTCGTGATGGGCGTCTACCCGAAGCCGTTCCTCAAGACCATGGAGGCCTCGGTGGAGGCCACGCTGGTGCGCTCCGGAGTGACAGTGGAAGCGACGCACCCGGCCCCCGTCCGTCACGGTAAGGCCCGGAGCGACGGCCATGCGCCGGCCATTGCGGTGGCGGCCGACTCCGGCCTGGATGCCTGCGACGAGCCCACGCCGGCTTGCTCGCTGGCGAAAGTCGCCGACGGTGCGGCCTCACCGGAGACGAGGAGGATGCACCAGTGAACGTGCCGCTCGACAACATGAGTGTGGCGCTGCCCCTCATCGTCGCCTGCGCGTGGGGACTGCTGGTGCTGGTGGCCGAGATGTTCTCCTCCGGCAAGCGCTTTACCGGGATCGGTTGGCTGACCATCGTGGGCCTGGCCGTGGTGGGTGGGCTCTCTTACACCACCGGCATAACCGAGGTCACGTTTGCCGGTGCGCTCGCGCTCGACGGCTTTGCGTCCTACTTCAACCTTCTTCTGTGCGGGCTCGCCGTGCTCGCCGTCCTGATGTCTATCGACTACGTGCCGGCTAGCGGGATCGTGCGCGGTGAGTACTATCCGCTGCTCCTGTTCGCCGTGGCGGGTTTGCTCGTCATGGTGGCCGCCACCGACCTCATCGTCATGTTCCTCGGCCTCGAGACCATGTCGATGGCCGTCTACGTGCTGGCCGGTGTTCACAAGGCCAAGCCACGCTCGAACGAGGCCTCGCTCAAGTACTTCCTGATGGGGGCCTTCGCCTCGGCTCTGCTGCTCTACGGCATCGCCCTGCTCTATACGATCACCGGATCCACGGTTCTCGGTGACATCGCCACCGCCCTCCAGACCAATCAGTATAGTGCGGCCGACCGCCTGGTCCTCGACCTTGCCCTCGGGCTCCTCCTGATCGGTTTCGGCTTCAAGATCGCGGCCGTTCCGTTCCACCTGTGGACGCCGGACGTCTACGAGGGAGCACCGAGCTCCGTGACGGTATTCATGGCCACGGCGGTGAAGGCCGGCGCCTTTGCTGCGCTCATACGCACGGTCCCGGTGGCCTTGCTGCCGTTGCTCGACAACCTGACGCCGCTTCTGTGGGTGGCCGCCGCAGTTACCATGACGGTCGGCAACTTCGCGGCCCTCAGGCAAACCAGCCTCAAGCGCATGCTGGCTTACTCTTCGATCGCGCATACCGGCTACCTGCTGGTCGGCCTGACGGCTGGCACAGCGGATGCGAGCGCTGCCGTTCTCTTCTACCTGACCGTCTACGGCGTGATGAACATGGGAGCCTTCGGGGTGATGATAGCGGTGGCCAGGCGCGACGAGGGCTGCGAGGAGATCAGCCACCTGGCCGGCCTGAGCCGTAACCATCCCATGCTGGCTGCGGCGATGACCGTCTGCATGCTGTCGTTGATGGGCATGCCGCCGCTTGGCGGCTTCATCGGCAAGTTCTACGTCTTCGCAGCGGCTGTCGAGGCCGGCTACGTCGGGCTGGTCGTCATTGCCGTCTTGAACAGCGTGGTCTCGGCCGTGTATTACCTCGGTGTCGTGCGCGCCATGTACTTCGAATCCGGCGGCCTCGAGCTCGAGGGGCCCCGGCCTTATGCCGCCGTGGCCGTAGGTGGCGCCGCCATTGCGACAGTTCTTCTCGGCGTCGTGCCCACACCCATCCTCGGCGCGGCCTCGCGGGCCTTGCAGGCCGTGGTCCTCGGCCCGTAGTCGCATCCGTCACCCAGCAAGCCGCCGCGAGGCCGGTCCATGGCCACCGTAGCTGCCTTGGCGGGAAGTACGGGTTTCGGCCGCGCGCTGCCGACTGGGGAGGTGTGACGGTCGTTTCGTCGCCTCCGCTGGCACTCCAGGCTAAGATTCCGGCATCGGGACAAAAAAAACCGGACAGCCATGGGGGAACGGCTGTCCGGCACTTTCCACCGGAAGGCCGGGCAACGGGGGAGGGACCCGTCACCCAGCTTTCGATCCGGTTACCGGGCGGCTGGGGGCCGCCCGATGAGGACTGAAGAGGAAGGAAAGGAGGAGTAAACTTCCTCTTCAGAGGGGCTACAGTAACTAGAGACGACCGCCACATGGATTCATTCGACGCTTGCCGGGAAATTCCGGGTTCTGCTGCGGTCGCCGCGATGCCGGGGCGATGGGCGCGTGTACCGCGGCTGATCAGGCCGACAGTGGGCGCCTGCACGCTGGTTGCCGCATTCTGGCTGGCAGCGGGTGCCGGCCAGCCGACCTTGGCCTCGTCCGCTAGCCGCGAGTCAGCGGCCGGCGGCGCCGCGGAAGCTGCGGTCGGGAGCGGTGCCCCCACCCGCATCGTGTCGATGGTCCCGTCTATTACCGAGACCCTCTTTGCCTTGGGGATCGGGAAGAGAGTGGTCGGGGTCTCCGATCAGTGCGATTACCCGCCCGAGACTGCCGCTTTGCCTCGTGTGGGGAGTTTCCTCACCCCGGCGGCCGAGGCAATAGTGGCCCTCGAACCAGACCTGGTGCTGACCTCGCCAAGCCCCGGCAACGAGAGCGCGGTCCGCGCCATCGAGCGGGCAGGGGTCCGCGTCGAGGTGGTCTACGGTGATAGCTCCTTGGCCGAGGTGCGCGCCGCCATAGGCAGGACCGCCGAGCTGGCCGGTCGTGTGGAGGCCGGGCGGGTGCTGCTGGCTGCTCTCGATGCCGATATAGCCGGAGTTCGCGAATCGGCCCGCGGCAAGCCGCCGGTCAAGGTCGCGGTGGTCGTCGGCCGCGATCCGCTGGTGCTTGCCGGTCCGGCCAGCTACCTGGGGGAGATGGTGGAGATTGCCGGTGGCGATAACATTGCCCTGGCGACCGGCGGCCGCTGGCCCCGGATAGGCTTGGAGTTCCTGGTGGAGGCTGCCCCCGAGGTGATCATCGACATTTCCATGGGAGCCGAGCATGAGCCCGACGCCGCAGAGCTCGCGGCACGCTGGGCGCGTTTGAAGGCGGTGCCGGCCATCGCATCCGGCCGCCTGTTTGGCCACCACTCCTCGCTGCTGCTGAGGCCCGGTCCGCGCCTCGGGCAGGCGGCCGGGGTCGTGGCGGCCATGCTTCACGGTGAGGGGAGCCACTAGGCAGCGTTACTGTGCGAGCCGGTCGCCTCACTCCCTTCCGTCTGGCCCGTGGTCTTCTCGCCACGGGGGCCGCCGCCGTAGCCGCAATGCTGGTCGGCATGCTGGCCGGCAGCGTGGCACTCGATCTCCCCGCGGTTCTCGACAGCGCCAGCACCGACCACCTGATATTTCTCCAGCTCCGATTGCCGCGCGTCCTGCTCGCCGCCCTGGCCGGAGGGGCGTTGGCGATTGCCGGAGCTGCGCTGCAACCGGCCCTGCGCAACCCGCTGGCCAGTCCCGAGATAATCGGGGTGTCGGGAGGGGCGGCACTGGCGGCAGTCGCGGCGCTGGCCTTTCTGCCCGTGACGGCAGTGGCGCACACCGCGGTTCCGTTGCTGGCCTTCGGCGGCGCCGCCGCTTCGAGCGTCCTGGTCTACCGCCTGGCCCACGTGCGCGGGCGCCTCGATCCCTACACACAGGTTCTGATCGGGGTGATCTTCAACACCTTTGCCGCCGCCGTGATACTGCTCATCCACGCCATGGTAGACCTGGCGCGCTCGCACTCGATAGTGTTCTGGCTGATGGGGGGAGTCGCCATCGAGCCCTACTCGACCCTGGCCGTGGTGTCGGTCCTGGTGCTGGCGGCCGCGGCTCTGCTCGTGCGCGAGTCGCACGCGCTAAATCTGCTCTCTCTGGGCGACGAGACCGCAGCCACACTCGGCGTGGACACCGACCGTGTGCGGCGCCGCGTCTTTGCGGCCTCCTCGCTGTTGGTCGGTGCGGTGGTCTCCCTGTGCGGCATCATCACCTTTGCCGGGCTGATCGTGCCGCATGTACTTCGACGCCTGCTGGGCGCTGACAACCGCCTGCTGGTGCCGGCATCGTTTCTCGGCGGTGCCGCCTTCCTGGTTGCCTGCGACACCTTCGCACGTTGGATTGCCGCGCCGGCCGAACTCCCCGTCGGGGCCATCACGGCGCTCACCGGCGGCCCGTTCTTCGTTTACCTGCTAAGGCGTACCCCATGGCGCGGAGAGAGCCTGTGAATGAGGCTAACCCGATGATTGTGGCGACCGCTCTCGGCTTTGCCTACCCGGACGGTGGGCATCGCCTGCACTCCATCGACCTGGAAGTGGAGCGCGGCGACAACCTGGCCATCGTCGGCCCCAACGGTTGCGGCAAGACGACACTGCTGAGGTTACTGTGCGGACAGCTCGCGCCCGAAAGCGGCTCGGTTACCGTGTGCGGAAGCGATCCGGGACGCGCCGATAAACGCGAGCTCGCCAGACGGGTGGGGGTCGTGAGCGCGCAGAGTCCGATCGGCTTCGGTTACACCGTGGAGGAAGTCGTTCTCATGGGCCGCGCGCCTCACGTGGAGGGATTCAGGCTCGAGAGCGAGCGTGACCTCGAGGCTGCACATGCGGCGATGGCGGCCATGGACATCGGCCACCTGGCCGGCCGCGACTTCGACGGCCTCTCGAGCGGCGAGAAGCAACGCACATGCGTGGCGCGCGCACTTGCCCAGGAGCCGGAACTTTTGCTGCTCGACGAACCCGGAGCCTTCCTCGACATCAAGCATCAGATTTTGCTCTACGACCTACTGGTTCGGCTAATGCGTGAACAATCCCTGACGGTGGTGTCCGTGCTGCACGACCTCAATCTGGCCGCGCTCTACTTCTCGAGGGTCGCGATGATGAAGGAGGGCCGCCTCTTCGCGCTCGGCCCGCCACCTGAGGTCATGACCTACGGCAACATTCGCGCGGTTTTCGATACCGACGTCTACGTGGACATCAACGACCTGACGGGTCACCTCAATGTATTGCCCCTCCCGCTCGGTGACACCCGGCGCTTTTGACTTCCTGGGTCGCCGCTGTTACCCAAAAAGCCCTGGCAATTCGCGGGTTTCATGCAATTCGACTACGCCAACGTCCTGGTGTTTCTGGGCTTGGGGCTCGCGCTTTGCGGCCTCATGATGGGACTGGGGTCGCTCGTCCGGCCCGCCAATCCCGAGAAAGCCAAGCTCGCGACCTACGAGTGCGGCGAGGTCGTCCACGGCGACTCGTGGATCAACTTCAACATCCGCTTCTACGTGATGGCCCTGGTATTCGTGATCTTCGACGTGGAGGTCGCGTTCATCTACCCCGTGGTGACAGTCTTCAAGAGCTGGGTGAGCGAAGGCCGCGGACTCTTCGCGCTCGTCGAGATAGCGATCTTCATCGGCATCCTCGTCTTCGGCCTCGTCTATGTGTGGGCCAAGGGGGACATTTCCTGGGTCAAGCGAGTGGCCGATCCGCGCGCACGGGTGGAGCCGGCTCCGGTCGCCGTCGGAGGGAAAGCGCATGTCGCTGATTAACACGATTCCCGAGATGGTTCTTACGACCAAGGTAGACGACCTGCTCAACTGGACGCGCAAGTCGTCGCTCTGGTACATGCTCTTCGGACTGGCCTGCTGCGCGATAGAGATGATGCAGACGGGCGGCCCGCGTGCCGACCTCGACCGCTTCGGAATGGTGCCGCGAGCCACCCCGCGCACCTCCGACCTGATGATCGTGGCGGGCACCCTCACGCTCAAGATGGCGCTACGCACCAAGGTGCTCTACGAGCAGATGCCCGAGCCCAAGTACGTACTCTCCATGGGTAGCTGCGCCAACTGCGGCGGACTCTTCCAGCTCGCCTATTCGGTTTGTGACGGCGTGGACAAGATCCTCCCGGTTGACGTTTACGTCCCCGGCTGTCCGCCGCGTCCAGAAGCCCTCACCGAGGGACTGATGCTTGTTCAAAAGAAGATGATGGCGGAGAAGTGGCTGGTCAAAGAGCGTGTTGCAAGCCCGGGCAAGCTCGTCGAGCCGGTAACGATTTCATAGCCCCCCTTGCAGATGGAAATCGACGCAATCCACAAATACCTGCACTCGCGGTTCGGTTCGGCCGTAGGGGCCGTCGAACAGACCGCCCACTGCAAGTGGATTGAAATCGATCCCGATGCCATCGACGCCGTCTGTGAGCTGCTCAAAGAAGATCCGAAGCTTCGCTTCGACTCCCTGTCGAACTTGAGCGGGATCGACTATCCGGATCAAGAAAAGATACAGGTCGTCTACGATCTCTACTCCTACGAGCACGGGCACGAGATCACGCTGAAGGTGGACACCGACCGTGACTCGCCGAGGATCAACACGGTAGAGGGCGTATGGCGCGCCGCCAACTGGCTGGAGCGCGAAGTGTACGATTTGCTCGGCG
>PIVZ01000676.1 GCA_003354045.1 bacterium | reverse complement strand
AGCAGGCTCGGGCCTCGGTGCATCGGGCTTCGCCCATTCCTTGTGCCAGGTGCTGTTGAGGGTCCGCATCGTGAATCCGGAGATGCAGTCCGAGAACCTGGTGCCGTCGGCATTGGCGTTGAGAAGCTTCTCTTTGATGGTCATGTCGCGGTCGGACTCGCGGCTGGTAAGCCACAGGGTTCCGGTCCATGCGCCGGCAGCTCCGAGGGCAAGCGCGCCTGCCAGATGCCGGCCGGTAGTAATGCCACCGGCAGCAATTACCGGCGTGTCCCCAGCGACGCTGACGATCTGGGGCACGATGGAGAACGTCCCGATCTTGCCGGTGTGCCCGCCCGCGTCATAGCCAGTCGCGACCAGAACGTCCACGCCGGCTTCCAGCTCGGCCTTGGCCTGGCGCGTTCGTCCAACAAGCCCCCACACCTGCATGCCGCGCTCGTGTGCCGAGTCGATGACAAATTGCGGGTTCCCGAGGCCCGACGCGAGCACCGGCACCTTCTCGTCTATGGCCACCTCGAGTTGCTTGCGCGGAACCTCCAGGGTCATCCAGCCGAGATCGTAGAGCTCTGGAACGTTCTTGGGCGGCGGAATGTTGTGCCGCTTCTTGATGTCCTCGACGTAGTCGCGCTGCTCTTTGGGAATCTGTGCAAGCAGCTCGTCGATCGTCGCCTTCGGGGGAACCGAGGCGGGAAACACGAGATCGATGCCGAAGGGCTTTCCGCCCGTGTTCTCGCGCAGCCACTTGATGTCCTGCGCCATCTCGTCGGGAGAGAGATGCGTCTGACCCATGACGGCGAAACCACCGGCGTTGATGACGGCCGCCGCGACGTCCTTGCAATGCGTGAAGGCGACGATGGGAAACTCGATCCCTAGCGAGTCGCACAGCTTCGTATGTAATGGGTTTTTGCCCATTGCGACGCTCCTTTCCTTTCTTCTACATTCGGCCCTCCCACATGGGGGGCCATTCGATTTCGGCGCACAGTGACAGATCCCGATGGCCATTGCAACAGACGTTTAGATAAGTGTGTTGACATGTGTCTCACGGTTCGATATTTTCGCATCCCTGGCGGTAAACCGGGGTCCACTGGAGACCGAGCTGGCTCTAGCCAGCGCAGTGGCTCACAAGTTTCTGCGGGGGCCGATATGCCAAGCGGCGCGCTCGAAGGCATCAGGGTACTCGAACTAGGCCAAGCGGTGTCGGCGCCGTTTTGCGCCAAGCTGTTCGCCGACTACGGGGCCGAGGTAATCAAGGTCGAGCCGCCGGGCGGAGACATCGCCCGCGGTTGGGGACCGTTTCCGGATGACAGCCCCCACCCCGAGAAGAGCGGTCTGTTCTTCGCTCTCAATACCAACAAGCGAGGCGTCGCCCTCGACGTAACCGCACAAGAGGATCGCGAGAGGTTCTTGAAGCTCGTCGCATGGGCGGACGTGCTGGTAGAGAACAACCCGCCGCAGTGCATGCGCGAGTGGCAATTGGATTACGCCACGCTTTCACGGCTGAACCCGGATCTGGTGATGATCTCGATCACTCCGTTCGGCCAGACCGGGCCCTATGCCGAGTGGAAGGCATACGACCTCAACGCCTACCACCTCACGGCCAGCGGTAGCCGCTACTGCGGCCGACCCGGAGAGCCTCCCCTGGAGCAGGGAACTTTTGCCGCCGAGTACTTCGGTGGGTACACGGCGGCCACCTGGGGGCTGGCGGCAGTTCACGGAAGAACACAAGCCGGTGGCGGCCAGCACCTCGATGTTTCCTGTGCCGAGGCGATAGCCGCGCTGTTCGTCGGCTGTCAGAACATCGGCTCGTACGCTCAGGAGGGCGTCTTCGATAGACGCACGGGTATCGGGATGGCGCTCGGCGCACCGGCTACGATTCTGCCCGCAAAGGACGGGCACGTGTGGATAATGGCCCTCGAGTCCGGACAGTGGGACGGTTTGCGCCGGGCCATGGGGGATCCCGACTGGGCAAATCTCGAGATGTTCCAGGACATGTTCGTGCGCGCACAGAACGCGGACGTGATCTATCCGCTGATCGAGGAGTGGACCGTAAAGCACGGCAAGCAGGAAATCATGGACCTGTGCCAGGCCAACACCTGTCCGACTACCGCGCTGTTCACCATCGACGAGATCGCTGCGCACCCGCACCTGCAAGAGAGAGGGTACTTCGTCGATGTGGACCACCCGGTGCTGGGAACGGTCCGGACCATGAACGCTCCCATCAGATTGCCGGCAAGTCCCGGCGGGCCGCGAGAGCCGGCACCGCTGCTGGGAGAGCACGACGCGGAGGTCGGCGAGGTCATCGAAAAGATCGAGGTGAGCGAGACCGCGGAGCCAAAGCTGGCACGCGCCCTTCCGCTTGAAGGTTTGCGTGTGGCGAACTTCGGATGGGGATGGCTCGGACCGGTGGTCGGCCAGACGCTCGGGTTCCTCGGTGCCGAGGTCTACAAGATCGAGTCGCGCGCCCGCGTAGACATCAACCGCACGATTCCTCCCTTCGGTGAGGGCGTACGCGATCCGGACCGAAGCATTCAGAACCACGCCGGCTGGGCCAGCAACGGTAGCGTTACGATCAACCTCAAGAAGCCCGAGGGACAGGAGCTTGCGCGGCAACTCGTTGGGCACTGCGACCTGGCCGTCGAGAACTTCGGCCCCGGGGTCATGAACAA
>PIVZ01001421.1 GCA_003354045.1 bacterium | reverse complement strand
CGCCTGCCGTGTTCTTCCCGTCCCATACGAAGCTGTGGATCGTTCCACCGGCGAGATCCCCCTGGTGCAGAGTCTCGACGAGGCGGCCACGGACGTCGTGGATGCTCAGCCGGACAGGCACCTTGACAGCGCCGACCGGAGTTGCGAAGCGGATCCGTGTGCTCGGGTTGAAGGGGTTCGGGTAGTTGGCGAAGAGCTGCCCGTCCGGCGAGGCCGGCGCTTCTCCCTCGCCATCCACTCCAACCACCTGCTCCTCGCGGGTGAACACTCCGGTCCTGGCCGGGTTCGCGCGGAACATCTTCCACTGCGCCATGCCGTTCTGATAGAAGTGCGGCAGGTCCCAGATGTAGGCGATCGTATCCCAGCCGAGCAGCGCGATCTCAATGTCGAAGTCGCCGTCGATGTCGTCGATCGTCGGCGTGCTCCGCACCTCGGCGCCGGTCAGGATGGGGAAGCCGGGGATGCTGCTGCCGTCCAGCTCGAAGCCGTAGAACAGGCGTTCTTCCGTGCCGATCAGGATCTCCAGCTCGTCGTCGTTGTCCAGGTCCGCTACGACGGGGCTGCCCTCCGTACTGTCATCGATGTAGATCGGCCAGCCGGGAAGCTCGTTGCCCGCATTGTCGAGAACATGGATGTACATCTCG
>PIVZ01000675.1 GCA_003354045.1 bacterium | reverse complement strand
CCGTCTTTTGCCTGGCTTACGTATGCGCTGCCCCCTACCGCCGAGACGAACAGGGCCACCAAACCGACCGCGCCGGCAATGACCGTATCGCGGTTTTCGTTGATGTAGCGCTGGACCACGCCGACGGTCTCAAAAAATTGATCCGCTTCTTTGAGATCGCTGCGGTCGAACTCGTCACGCTTCGCCATGGTCTTGTCCTTCGGTCCTGTGTTTTCGAGGTGCGGGGGGTGCGCGAACGCCGCTTGCTACATCTTGTACTTGAAGTCGCTCGGGTCGAGCTTCTCGAGGATCTCCGACCACTCATCAGGCGAGACGTCGGAGATATCCTGGGCCTTGCCCTCTTCACCCGGATCCTCCGCGGTGGCCACGTTCGATGCCTCGACCACCTCTTTGGATACGAAAATCGGGCTCTTCGTGCGCAGTGCCAGAGAGATCGCATCGCTCGGCCGGGAGTCTATCTTGCGGTGCTCGCCGCTGATCTCGATGTGTATCTCGGCGTAGAAAGTATTGTCCTTGAGGGAGGTTACCTCGACGCGCTCGACGCAGGCCCCCAGCTCCTCGACCAGGCTGCGCAGCAGGTCGTGCGTCATAGGGCGCGCCATCTCCACGCCCTCGAGCTCGGTGGCCAGCGAGGTCGCCTCCAGTAGGCCGATCCAGATCGGCACCGTGATCTCATTCGTCTCGTCCTTGAGCACCACGATCGGGGTCTTGGTCATGGGATCGAGGGTGAGCCCATCGACCGTCATCTTGATGAAGTCTTGCTTGGCCATCCAATTCAGATTCTTGCTCGCGCGCCGGCCCCCGTCAACCGGGAAGCTGACCGATTGGGCGCAATCCCGCTTCGCGCGGCGCAATCCGCGTCACGCCGCCACGAGAATATCGACGACCTTGTGGAGCTGGCGGAGATTGCGGCACTCTTCGACCATGTCGCAGTGCTTGCCGTACAGGCCCATCTCGCTGTCGCCAAACCCCCAGGTCGAGGCATTCTCGGGATTGAGCCAGATGACCTGCCGTGCACGCTCCCGGATGTCGCGCAGCACCCAGTCGTTGGGCGCATTGTAGTTATTGCGGGCATCGCCGAGGATGACGATCGTCGTCCGGCTGTCCACCCCGTCGAGGTGGTCGCTATGGAACTGTTTGAAGGCACGGCCGAAATCCGAGTGGGCATAAACGTTGACGACATCCCCGTTGATCGCCGTGTTTATGGCCGTCTGTATGTCGTTATCCTTGAAAAGCTGGGTGACCTCGGCCATGTCGGCCACGAACACGTAGCTCTTCACCCGCGAGTACATGTCCTGGAGCGAGTGCACGAACTGCAGCATGAAACGTGAAACGTTGCGCACGGAATCTGAGACGTCGCACAGGATGATCACCTGCGGGCGCTCCTTCCTGCGATCATCGTAGCGAATCCGGAAGGGAACGCCGCCGAACTCCATCGAATGGCGGAGCGTGGCCTTTACATCGAGACGTCCCCTCTTGGCCCTCTTGAAGCGGATCGCGAGGATGTTCTTCAGCTTGCGCGCCAGCGCGGCCACGGCCTCTCTCATCTGCTTGATCTCTGTCGGAGAGAGATAGTAAAAGCTCTTCTCGAGTAGCCGCTGGCGGTCCTTCTCCCGCTGCTCCTCTCTGTTGCCCTGCTCGCGGTCGAGCTTGAGCGCCCCCTTGAGCATGTCCATCAGGTCTTTGGCGCGGCGGTCCAGGTAGTTGCGGAGCTGCTCGAGTTCCTCCTCGCTGGCCCCACCCATGGATGCGAAGTCGATGATGCGGTCCATCTCTTCCGAAAGCGACCCGGCGCCGAGCAGATCGATCAGCTCGCGTGCCATGCCCGGAGGCACGTAGCCGCTCTTCAGCTGCGGCATCTGCCCACTCTCCATCATCTGCCGGAGAATCTCCTCGAGCGCACCGATGTCTTGCATCAAGAGCGCACGCGTGAGCTCGGAGACCTCCGGTTCCATGCCGTCGAGCATACGGGCGAGCTGTTCGAGAAACTCCTGGAGCGCTGCGTCCGACATCTCACCGGCGGCGCCCTCCCCGGCCCCCTTGATCATCTCGCCGAGCCCGGAGAAGAACAGGTCGAAGAGCTCGTTGTAGGTTTCGATGTCCGAGGTGCGCTTGACCGTGGCCGCACGCAGCGCGCAGCGAAAAGAGTCTCGGTCCACGATGCCGGTCAGATCGATGGCACGGAAGGCATCGAGGGTCTCGGCCGTGGACACTCGAATGCCGTTATGGCGGAGCAGCCCGGCGAACTCGACAATCCGGCGTTCCATCGTGGATGCTTACCCCGCGGCGATCAGTGCAGCAGGTCGCTGCCGCCCGCCGGAGGCTCTTCCTGGACCTGGGGAGATTCGGCTTTCTGTTCGGCCCGTCTCTTCTGCAGAACCGATTCCAGCTCTTTCTCCGCCTTGCGCAAATCGCCCTCGTACTTGGCTATCGTCGAGAGCGTGTCCTTGACTATGTCGGCATCAAGCGACTCGGCATTCATGATGACGAGGGCGCGCGCCCAGTCGAGGGTCTCGGAGATGCTCGGCTGCTTCTTGAGATCGAGCTGGCGCAGATTCTGTATGAGCGAGGTGATCTCCTCGGCCAGCCCTTCGCTCGCATCCGGCACCTTCAGGCGGACGATCTCCAACTCGAGCTCCTTGCCTGGGAAGTCGATATACAGGTG
>PIVZ01001420.1 GCA_003354045.1 bacterium | reverse complement strand
CTGCTCGTCGCTCCGGCCTTCGGCCAGTCCATCTCGGGAGGATCGTTTGCCGGCCGGGTGCGTCCTAACGTCGTGCTGATGATCGTTGATGAGGTGAGCAAGGACGGGCCGTACGCGGGTGGGCTCTATGCCGCGACTCCGAACCTCGACACGTTGGCTGCTACCGGGGTGAAGTGGCGCACTGTCTGGGCTAATCCGGTCTGTGCTGCATCGAGAGTGACGATGCACACCGGGCAGACGTTCCTGCGCACGGGTATCAGCGGCCCTCTCGGTACAGACGCAGGCAGTTATGAGACATTCTTAAACCTGCTGCGTGAATCCGGGATCCAAGTTGGTGTGTTCGGCAAGGGCGGCATCGGCGGAGGGACTCTGGAGACACAGAGTTGGGCTGGACTGGGGGCTACGCGATACGTTGGCCACCTCGGCCCGGCAGTAGGGGATCACGACGCATGGGATTTGATAGACGGAACATTTAACCGGCAGGGCCTGACTGTCTCTGTGACTGAGACTGCTGTCTCGAGCGGCGCTCCGTCTATCACCTACGACACATACAATACCGGGTATTACACGGGCGACATCATTACTTCCGCTGCGCTGCTCGAGATTGCAGCGTTCGAGGCCGCGCAACCGGGCAAGCCGTGGTTT
>PIVZ01000103.1 GCA_003354045.1 bacterium | reverse complement strand
GATGAGTCGAAGTCGCGGTATTCTACATTAGCCGTAACGTCGAAACCGTCGATTGTTCGGCGCCGTACGCCCGGTTCACCAAGGTAGAATTCTAGCTGCCCGGTCGGATGCTCCAGTTGAAGCGATACTTGGGCCATCTTCCTGGTACCTGGAATGCTGTTCAATCCCGGGTATTCAGCTGTTTGCTCCCCCGTCCCAAACCAGTCGTCAATTACGGCGCGTCCTGCTGAGTCGACCGCGTAGACCAATACATCGAAACGTCCAGACTCAGGACGGCCGTGCTCAGACACACGTCCAAGCCAGCTCCCATCTTCGGCGACGGTGAGTGGTGCTCCCTTCGGCCAAAGCCGAGAATCTACCTGAACCACCAGTCTTAGCTCAACATCGGGCGGGATTCCTCGCGCCGTGCCTTCCACTCGAAAGTCGCGAGGTACCAAATCGTGATTCCGTGGCGAATCGATGGACGCCTCTGGCTTAGGGAGGGAGACGGGCTTGTCAGGGGGCACTGGATGAATTCGTGGCTCAGGCACGCCGACCGCCGCTGCCTGCACGGGGTCTACGACAGCAAATCGCAAACCGGTACCATTGACTCTGACGTGGGCCAGCTGGCGTCCATGCGTGAGCTTCGGAAGTTGGTCGCCCAAATACTCTGACAGTTCCGAGATTGACACCGTCGCGTCGCGGTTGGCATCAGCAGTGCCCGCCAAACCCGTCAAGAACACATGCGTAAAAGCGCCCCGTCCAATAGTAGCCAGCTCTCTTGCTTGGTCGTCGTGCCCACCGGCACCAAGCAGAAATACCCCCTCCTCATCCGATATTGTCGACACGAGACCGTCACCACGGTAAACTTCCCGTGTGTCTAGCCTGAGCGCTCCCGCGTAACATGTATCAAGCAGCAGCAGCACAGTTCCAAGACGGCGACGCAATGTCTGAACTGAATCGTTGAAATCGGACATTCGCAGACCTTTTGACCGGGCGTTCTTTGCGCTGGCCGGGTAGGGCAGGAAATAGTATCCTATTGTGCGGTCACTGATGCCGTGACCTGCGAGAAAAACCACGGCGACATCATCCGGGCCAGCGTCTTCTGAAATGGAGGCCATGGCTTCTATTACGCTCTCGCGTGTCACCTCCTCGTTCACTAAGGTAATCGTGTTGACAGCGCGATAGATGGGGTCGGGAGCGCGCGGCTGGCGCTTGAGTTCTCTAGTTACGGCTTCCGCGTCTGTTTCGGCGAAGGAAAGGGCCAGATTTGGGTCTTGATAGCGGCTAACGCCGACAGACAACAACCACAGCACTGGAAGCCTTTCTGCGGATCGTGTACCCACTGCATGATCCCGATCTGCGGGAACTTGTTCTGTGTTTCTCGAGCCTAGCGGATCGTCGGGGTTTGGGTCATCTGGCTTCCGCGCAATGCCCAGCGGCTCATCGACGGTCGAGGTAGCCGGTGAAGAAAAAGCTTCGTGTTGTGCAGATGCGTCCTGTGCTGATACAAAACACACGCTCGCAAGCGCGAGTACCAAGATCCTGCAGCTAGCCGGTCCCATCATGGACATCCTTAACTTTCCGTGGATCAAGAAGAAATCCGTCGATCAGCGCATCGGCTCCTATAAAAAGCAGGGGTGCCAAGAAGTCAGCGTAGAGACCGAAGTTCTGAAGAAGGAAATAGTTCGCTAGAATAAACGCCAGACACGCGATTAGCGCGGTAGCGACCTTACCCATCGGTCCTTGGGTCACAACAAGGAAAGCGACAATCCAAACGAGGAATCCTTCTATGACAAAAAGGACAGCTGGCCGAAGTGGCGCGACGGCACGTCCCTGCAGCAGCGCCTCCACGTAGTTAGCGTGAACGAACGCTCCCTGTAAGTAACCGACCGGAGTGAGATGTGAATCAACAAGCGCTCCCCGATTGTAACCGAGAGAGTGCCAACGTGCTCCGATAATGACAATCTTATGTGCGAGGTCACTTAGTTCCCTCGGATGCGACTTGAGGAGTGTGTCAGCAGATAGCGTGATGAACTGGCTCGGTGCAATAAAGCTGCTAAAGGGGAAAGCCGTTCTGCCAGCCTTGCGTCGCTGGATGGCTAACTGCTGATCATATGCCGAAACGATCGCGAGAGAGAACGGTGCAAGCTCGCGGCCGCTTCGCAGGTTTACAGGCGAAGGGATCCGTCTGAGGTCGAAAGCCCCTTCGATGTAGCCTTCGTAAAGGTTGGTGTCTACGGATTCGCTGCGAGCGACCAGCTTGGAGTCTGGGCCATCATAGATCGCAGATTCGGCGACGTACCCGCCGTTGGGTCCTCGGCCGAGCGTTCTAGGTAACACAACGGCGCGGTTGGTCGACACGTCGCGTACCGCATTTACGAATGCGCTAGTTTCCGCGTAGTAGTCAGGATGTGCGACGAGGCTTCCATCCGGCGCCGGGGAGCGTAGGTCGAAGTCGATCGCGATTACGGCGGCGTTGGCGGCGTCCAGCGCACGGACGAGCTGCGCGAGATAGTCGCGCTTAGTCGGTGCCCGGCCGGCTAGGCGACCCTTCCAGTACTCTTCATCCTCTATCAAGACCAACGCCGTACGCAGCGAGCCGGGCTGGCGTGGGTCTAGCCTCTGCAAGAAGCCGTAAACCCTAGAATGCGCCACACGCCATATCTTGGCTTCGCCTAGGATGTGACCGAGCCAAATGCAGCCGACAACTAGAAGTGCCACGACGAGCCAGTGACGATAGCCCGCTTCAATGACACGGGACCGGAACGTCGTCATCCGATGGTTCCTGCGTCATTGAGCGACATACTGCAGCTCCCAGAAGGTAGAAGACATCGGGTAGCGGATTCCCTTACGGGTAGTCGCCGTTCGGGTTCACACGCAGCAGGACGAGACAGAAAATGGGCGCACGCCGTCTGCTGGTGCATGGGGCTCGCAGCTTCGTATTCCACTAGCACCACGAATCCCACTTATCATTCTGTGCACGGAAAGGAAAGATTGGGCCGGCATTTGGCAGAAGTGGCGTCTTCAGATCAGACGGCTTGATGACTGTCCAGCTTCGGGCAAAGTAGAGTGGAGGGTGGGAGAGAATCGCTCATGAGTTTGTGGCTGAGCCTGCGAAAAGCAGTTTCTGAGAGTTCCTGTCGTGGTTTTAGCGCCTGTGTGACACTGTCCACAAGCCTGGGGGAGTTAGCCTTGATCCGACAATACTAGGGCGACGAGAGCGTGGTCGTCACCGACGAAATCAAGGGGCAATCCGCTCTTGTGAGAGGCTGTAGCTGCTTTACCGTTCGTGAGGTGCGCCACGGCCGACCCGCGATGGGTTCACGCTGCTTTCGCAGCATCCGGACGGTCGCCGATATGTGCGAAGGGTGTCTTATCAAGGTTAGGTAGCCATGATAGGGCCCTGCTCATTATGGCCGCCAGAGTTCAAACCTCTTCACGTGCCCAAGCCCTTCGAATTCACGCGAGCCCATGAAGAACCGATAGTGCGTGATCCCGGCGTTTTGCATCCGCAAGCTGAGCTCCTCGTCGGCTTCGAGCAATCGCAAAAGGAATTCGCGACTTCGCCAGCGGTCCGGCGGTACCTCCTCGAGTAGCGAGATGAGCGATGAGTACACGCGGCTTGCCTCGTCGTTCATACAGGCGTTGACCTTCCAACCCATGAGGTATCGAAACCTTAGGAGTTCCAGAGAGGTCAGCTCGCTGTTTGACAGGATGCTCTCGTCAAAGAGAGAGCGGGGCGTCCAATCGTCATGGGTCAGGAGCCCCATCTCCTTACAGCGGGAGTGGAGGTCCGTACCTCGGAGAGGCATGAGCGTGGTGGGCCTGAAGAGTCGCGCCTTCAGATCCGCGAGCAACTCCAGGGTTTCCTGAAGCGTCTCTCGGCTTTCCGTGGGAGCGCCCACCATTATGTTGGCAAAGACGTCTACACCCGCGGCGCGCAGCTTGAGGACAGCGGTCCGAATGGCTTTATTCGAGAGGTCTTTCTCGTAGATCTCATTCCGGATACGTTCGCTCCCGGTCTCGATGCCGAGGCTCACTTCCAGGCACCGTGCGCGCCCGAGCGCCGTCGCCATTCGCTCGTCGATGCTCTCCGGCCTGGCACACATGTAGAAAGGAAGGCCGATCTCGCGCTCGAAGACTTCGCAGAACTCGAGCATCCAGGACCTGTTGAGGTTGAGGTAGTCCTCCTGAAACGAGATAACGCGCACCTTCTCGCCCCAGGCGTAAACCAGGTCACGAATCTCCTCGACGACGGACTCCACGCTTCGTTGACGAAACCCGCGCGTTCGACCCTTGGACTCCAGATAGCGCCGGTTGTATGCGTTGTTACAGCAGTAGGTGCAGTTGAAGGGACAACCTCTCGCCGTGACAACGTCAACCCACCCTTGCCGGGAGGTGACTATGCGATCCATGTCGAATAGAGAGCGGTCCATGCGCGGCAAAGAATCGAGATCGGTGACATGATCGAACAGAGCGATAGGCTGCATCGACCTTCGCTGGTGAACTCCTCTGGCGAGGAAAGAAGGGAGATTGCGGAATAGCTCTTCGTGAGACAGGCCATCGTCGATGCGGCGACAGAGCTCGGCGAGTGGCAGTTCGCCTTCTCCAACGCAGAAGGCGTCGAAGTGGGTGGACTCGAAATCCTCGGGACAGAAGGTTGCGTGGGCACCCCCCAGCACCAGGGGGGCTTTCAATCCGTTTCGCTTCAAGTGCGCGGCGAGCTCGTTCATGGCGGAATACTCGAAGGTAGTCGCCGTGACGCCGATCAGATCAGGGTGGTCCTCCTTGATTCGATCGCCGACTCGGGACTTGTCCTCCTCCTTCTCGGAGGAAAAGCCGAAGCCGAGATCCTCGTGGAGATGTACGAGTCGGACCGAATGCCCCTCCGCTTTGAGCACCGCCGAGAGGCAGCCGATGCTAGGGCTGATTGACAGCGCGGAATTCAGGTTCGGATAGACGAAGAGGACTCTCATGTACATTCTCCGTTGCGGGAGGCCGCACCCACTCCGACGAACAGGAAACCGAGCGCCGCATGGCAGAGAAAGGGGATGGCATGGACTGCGTCAACGACGACGGCCACCCAGGCCAAGCACCCGAGCAGGAAGGAAGCAGCCACTTCCGGGCCGTAGATCTCGAAACGTCTTCTCTGTGAAGAGATTGAAGCCTCGGGAGTTTCCCCGGCCGACTTCGGAGTCGTCGGAAAAGCACACGGCCGCCCGAAGAGGGAAAGGGCATTCCCCTTGGCGCGAATCAGGGTGAGGCCCACGCCGCAAGCGGTCGTCAACAGGAGAATCCACAGTTTGCGCCAGATTCCCGCTCCGGACCGTCTTTGCGACACCCAAAAGTAGGGGAAGATGAGGAGATAGGCCAGGCTCGCCGCGATCACGAACCATGACCACAGGGACTCATACTCGAATCGGCGCCCGGCAAGCACGGCGGGGATCCACAACAAAAACAGGAGAATAACGGGGACGTTTGTCCACCGAGAGAGGAGTTGGAGAGTCGTCTCGGCCTTGACTAGCGCTGGCAGGTCACTCTCCCAGACCAGCGGGAAGAGCAATCGAGAGCTGTTGGACCCGAGGTGCGACCATTTCTCCTGCTGTGTTCGGAAGTCATGCATCGATGCCGGCAGCTCAGCGGGCGTTGCGACCCTCCCGAGGTATCTTCCCGTCCAACCAGCGATCTGAGCCTTGTAGCTGAGGTCGAGGTCCTCGGCGGAGTAGTCCGCGCTTTGGGTCCACCCTCCGTTTGCCTCGATAGCTCTCTTGCGCCAGACACCGGCGCTGCCGTTGAACTGGAGCAGCAGAGCGGATCTACTTCGGAGCGGGTGCTCGAGTTCGAACTGGCTATCGAGGAAGGTCGCCTGGACGGCGGCGAGCCAGGATCTAGACCGTCCCACGTGCTCCCATCTAGCCTGGACGAACGCAACCTGCTCATCCGCGAACACGGGAACGGTGTTCCTCAAGAACTCGGGAGGCGGAATGAACTCGGCGTCGAAGACGGCAATCAAAGAGCCCGAGGCTTGTCGCAGACCGTTATTCAAAGCGCCGCCCTTGAAACCCTCGCGTGAAGGACGTCTGATGTGTTCAATCTTCACGCCGCGCGGGTTCTTGAAGGTCAAGAAATTTGCAACGATCTCACTCGTACGATCCGTTGAGTCGTCGAGGACCTGGATCTCCAGTTTCTCTCTCGGGTAGTCCATCGCGGAGACGGCCGTGAGCAACCGTTCCGCCACGCCAGCTTCGTTATAGAGCGGAAGCTGGACGGTCACCTTCGGCAATTCGCGGGCTTTCTCTTCCTTCGAGTCGGGATCCGGTGCGCTCCCTTCTTCCGGGCGGGTTATGAAGAGCAGGAAGAGGACGAACTTGTGGGTCGCCGACACCAGGACGGAGACGAAGACGAAGCCGTAGCAGACGAGCAGGATCGCCGCCAGGATGTCCATACCGAGACTCATCGTCCACTCATGGCGCGGTGACAAGGTGGATCACTGCGCTGTGCGCGGGCCGACGTCACCAGTTCAACACCACGGAGATCGACGCCCCCGCCATGCCGGAATCGCGCTCTGTGAAGCCGATGCCGGGAGTGTGGGCCAGGTTCAGGTAGTCGGTGAAGCGAGGGGCAATGGTGGCCGCGATGTGGCTCATCGATCGCTGGTTTTCGCCGTTCCTTCGGAGATTCCCGACGTTGGATCCTTCGCATAGTTAGCATAACGCCTGCCTTCCGCAAAAAAACCTGTTGCTCAGGATCGGTCAGCAACGCAGATCGGCGACTGTGTGCTGGCATAGCCGGCCTGGAGGCTTAATCGCCAAGCTTGGGGTAAAAGGATTTGCAGTTGTTAGAGATCGTCGGTTAGAGAGACTTTATGGAGGTTCTACGGGGGACTATTCGCCCTTCTGTCAGCCGCCTGGGCTCAGGAAAGGCCGGACGGTACCGCTAAGAATCCCCTTTCCCCGGCCCATAAATCGGCGTCGGCAACACCGCAACCTTCTCCCCCTTCTCATCCAACTTATGAATAGTCGCCGCTCCCCGCTTCGCCACCTCGTCGATGCGGACGATCGAGTGCATCGGAATGTGGAACTGTGAGACGCCGGAGAACTCATTCTTCAGTGTCTCCTCGGACGGGTCGATGACGACGGTCGACTTCTGACCGAACAGCAGGCCTTCGATTTCGATGAAGCCGAACAGGCCGCTCTGGGTCACCGACTTGGCGTAGACCTCGTAGACCTTGCCCTCGTTCATGAAAACGACCTTGTAGATCCGTTTCTTCGGCATGACGGCGGCATCTTAGCGCAGATGGCTGGAATTGGAGAACGTGGCGGTCTCTAATCCGAATGACGGCCGGTGGGGCCGTGCGCGGTATGCCGGTCTACAGGCTTACAGATGCTCCGGCCTTTCCGTCGCCGGATGAGGCCGAGCCTGACGGGCTTCTTGCCGTCGGCGGCGATCTGCGCCCCGAGCGGCTGCTCACGGCCTACGCGATGGGGATATTCCCATGGTATGGCGACGACCTACCCATCTTGTGGCACTCGCCCGACCCGCGTCTGGTGCTCATCCCGTCGAGGCTTCGCGTGCCGCGCAGCCTGAAAAAAGCAGTGCGCCGCGGCAAGCTCGCAATCCGCATGGACACAGCATTCGACGGCGTGATCCGCGCGTGCGCGGGGGCGGCCCGGCCCAGCCAAGATGGCACCTGGATCACCGACGACATGGTCGAGGCCTACGTCGCGCTTCACGATCTGGGATTCGCACACAGCGTCGAAGCCTGGAACGGGAATGAGCTGGTCGGCGGCCTCTATGGGGTTTCCCTCGGCCGAGTCTTCTTCGGTGAGTCGATGTTTGCACGGGAGGCTGATGCCTCCAAGATCGCTTTGGTGTGGTTCGTGCGACAGTTCGATGCGTGGGGGTTCGATCTGATCGATTGTCAGATCCACACCGAACATCTCGAGCGCTTCGGCGCCGAGCTCTGGCCCAGGGACCGCTTTCTCGAGGCACTCGGCCGGTCCCTCGAGTCGCCGCCGCGGCGAGGGCGCTGGTGTTTCGACCCTGACTTCACTCCGACCGAACTCGAGGGCGCGTGAGGCAGCCGTGAACCTCGTACTGCTTTTAACGAGCGACTTCATCAACCGCGCTGAAGGACTTGTGCGCCTTACGGGAAGGCGTCACGAGCATATTCGCTCGATCCATCGCGCCGACGTGGGAGACGAGCTACGGGTCGGTCTGCTCGAAGGCCTGGTCGGCACCGGCGTCGTAACCTCCGCGGACGAGGAGGCAATAGAGCTTACGGTGAAGCTGACGGACTCACCGCCGCCGCCGCTTCCTCTAACGCTAATACTCGCCCTCCCTCGCCCGAACAGCCTGAAGAAGGTTCTCTGGGGCGTGACCGCAATGGGCGTCAAGGAGATCGTTCTCATCGGTAGCCGCCGGGTGGAGAAGAGCTACTGGCAAAGCCCCGTCCTCACCGACGAGAACCTGCGAGAGGAGATGATCCTCGGCTTGGAACAGGCCCGCGACACAATGCTGCCGACCGTACGTCAAGCCCAATACTTCAAGCCCTTCGTCGAGGACGAGCTGCCCGCTCTCGTGCGAGGGCGCCTTGGCCTCGTGGCGCACCCGACGAACGCGAAGCCGTGCCCGCGCAATGTAGAGTCGCCGGTGACGTTGGTGGTTGGACCGGAAGGCGGCTTCACGGACTACGAAATCGGCCGGCTCGAAGAGGCGGGCCTGCTTGCGGTTACGCTCGGCGAGCGCACCCTTCGCGTCGAGCATGCGGTACCGGCGTTGCTCGGCCGGCTGTTCTGACGATTTGAAAGCGGCTATTGCCCACGGCTCGTGCTAGGAAGCATGCCCCGCCCGATGACGGGCGGCGGCCGCAGCGCGAAACAACAGGAGCACACCGACAAACCATGGGACCCCTCGAAGGCTTCAAGATAATCGAGATCGCCGGTATCGGCCCGGTGCCGTTTTGCGGCATGCTGCTCTCCGACCTCGGCGCCGAAGTGATCCGCGTGGATAAGATGACGCCCGGTCCGATCGGCGGTTTTGCCGATCCCAAATACGACATCATGGGGCGCGGGCGGCGCTCAATCGCTGTCGATCTCAAGAAACCGGACGGCCGCGCCGCGGTTCTTCGCCTGATCGACGATGCCGACGCTCTCATGGAGGGCTTTCGTCCCGGTGTTGCCGAGAAGCTCGGCATCGGCCCCGAGGAGTGCATGGCGCGAAACTCGCGGCTCGTCTACGGGCGCATGACGGGGTGGGGGCAGGAGGGGCCTCTGGCGCGCGCGGCGGGCCACGACATCAACTACATCTCCCTTGCCGGCGCGCTCCACGGTATCGGAAGGGCGGGCGAAGCGCCGGTGCCGCCGCTCAACCTGGTCGGCGACTTCGGTGGCGGCGCGCTCTACCTCGCCATGGGCATGCTTGCCGCGCTTCTCGAGGCCTCACGCTCCGGCAAGGGTCAGATCGTGGATACCGCCATGATCGACGGCGCCGCCTCGTTGATGTCCGTCTTTCACGGGCTCCACGCCCTCGGCTACTGGCTGGACGAGCGCGGCAGCAACCTCCTCGACACCGGCTCGCACTTCTACGACGTCTACGAGACGGCCGACGGTAAGTACGTCTCCATAGGCTCGGCCGAGCCACAGTTCTACGCCGAGTTGCTCGAGCGCCTCGGCCTTGCGGGCGAAGACCTCCCCGGCCAGCTCGACCGCGACGAGTGGCCGGCAATGAGCGAGCGACTCGCGGCGATCTTCAAGACCAAGACCCGCGAGCAATGGTGCGAGCTGCTCGAGGGCACCGATGTCTGCTTTGCCCCGGTACTTTCTCTTGCGGAGGCGCACGAACACCCACACATGAAGCAGCGCGGAACCTTCACCGAGATAGAAGGCGTGCGCCAGCCCGCCCCGGCGCCGCGCTTCTCGCGCACGCCGTCTGCCGTTCAGGGCCCCGCCGTGAGAGCCGGCGAGCACACCGACGAGGTGCTCGCTGCGCTCGGCTTCTCGGAAGGCGAGATCGCCGACCTGCGCGCCTCGGGCGCCGTTGCGGGGCCGATTTCCTGACCTGCCTCCGGACGGTCCTCGCCCCCCCTCTGGCAGCCCCCCGCGAGAAATGATAGGCGAGAAGGCCATGCCGCCCTTCCTTCGCATCCTGTCGGCAACGCTGCTCACAGCGGTCATCGCCTGCGCCGCACCGCCCGCCGCTTTCTCCTCCGACCTCGACTACGTGGAGATCACGACGGCAGAGGCCGGCGAGACTGCCAGACTCCCGATGATCGTCGCGGTTCACGGTCTCGGGGACAGCCCGGAGGGGTTCAAGCTGCTCTTCTCCCGGCTCGAGGTGCCGGCGCGCATCATCGTTCCGCGTGGCACCAAGCAGTATGGCGACAACGGCTACACCTGGTTCCCGATGCGGTCGGCCGCAAACGGTGACGAGGACTACGCCGCAGGCATCCAGAAAGCGGCCGGTCAGCTTGCGGCACTGATAGAGAAGCTCAGCCTGCGGCGCCCGACGGTGGGCAAGCCGACCATTACCGGATTCTCACAGGGTGGGGTGTTGAGCTTTGCCGTGGCCGTCCTCCATCCCGAGAGCGTGGGCATGGCCGTGCCGATAAGCGGTTACCTTCCCCCCGAGCTGTGGCCTGAGCCGAAGGGGCTGGTCAAGAAGCCCGACCCCGATCTGCCGCGCGTCTTCGCTTTGCATGGCGAGAAGGACCTGGTGATTCCAGTCGAGCAGGCGAGCTGGACGATGACGGTGCTCGAGGGCCAGGGATACGAAGCCGACCTACGGCGCTACCCGGAGACCGGCCACACCGTTACTGCCGACATGCGCCACGACCTCATACAGACGCTTGCAGGCACCGTCGAGGCTGCCGTCGAGGCGGACGAGGCTGCCAACACGCGCATACCGGGCGGTGTGCCTGACCTCTCGCTTGTTCCAAAGACGGGCGCAGAAGACGACCCCGTGGTTCCGAAAGCAGCGGAGCAAGCTCTGCCCGCGGTTCCGAAAGAAGAAGCGCCGCCCGCCCCGTCAGCGCCTGCCTCTCCGAG
>PIVZ01001419.1 GCA_003354045.1 bacterium | reverse complement strand
GCGCCTGCCCCGGAGAAGGAGCCCCCGGCTCTCTGTCGCCCGCTCCCGATAGCCATAGGATCTTGTGAGTCAACCATTTGTGAGTCGATGCCGGTTGCGCTCGCCGGTGGCACATGGGTTGCGTTCAGCATCCAGTCGAGATCGCCTGCGGCGCGCCCGGTGGTCGTCCATCACCAGGCAGCCAGGCCGTGCACCGCACCCATCCATGACCACAACAGAGGATTCCCGTCCCGGTGGATTTCCAGCTCAACAGGACGACGCCAGAGAAGTGCGCCGCGCGCGGCCGGCCATCACCCGGCATCAGCATGTCGGTCCGTCTCTGTTTTCTCCTCTGCTTCCTCGGCTCCATCTCCTGGATCGTCTCGCCGGAACCCGTGCACGCGAGTGCGACCATCTCCACCATCGAGAGCGCTCCGCTCATGGCGGAGGGTCATAGCTCGAACATGATCGTCATCCGGGTCACCGAGGAGGCGGCGGAGGCGATCCTGCTCGGCATCGCCGATCCGGCACGGCAGGGCACCGTGCAGACCGGTCTCGACCAGTTCGATCGCCTGCTGCGCTGGACCAAGGCGACCGGTATCGAACCGACCTTCGACACCTCGCCGACGGCGATCGATCCGGACACCAAGCGCGCGCACGGAATGC
>PIVZ01000102.1 GCA_003354045.1 bacterium | reverse complement strand
GGACCGGGGCACGGGTCGCCTGTGTGCAAGCCGCAGGTGCCGCCCGTGCAAGTGTCGGTGCCGTTGCAATAGAGTCCGTCATCGCAGGGATCGCTATTCGCCGGATGCTCGCAGGTGCCGGCACCGTCGCACACGTCGTCGGTACAGGGTTCCCCGTCATCCGTGCATGCGGTGCCATCGGCGTCCAACTCGCACTGCGGCGAGCAGCAATCTCCCGCGTTCGTGTTGGCGTCGTCGCACTCCTCGACGCCCTCCATCACGCCATCGCCGCACAGCGGCGGCAGCGTAGTTGTCGTCGTTGACGTGGTCGTCGTTGACGTGGTGGTCGTCGTCGTGGTCGTCGGCAAGCCTTTTACCGCCGGCGTGCACAACATGTGCGGTTTGAATTCCGACAGCTCGCGCGCCCCGAACTGATCGGCCGCCGGCAACGGCGGGAGATTCACCTTTGGGCATTCCATCTTGTAGCAAATGCGATCGAAGCGAAGGCTCTTTCCGTCAACCGTCATCTGCGCGATGCTGCCTGTCTTGTCAGTGAAATTGGAGACCAGTTTATCGACCGGCACGCACAGCAGCTTGCCCTTTCCCTTCACGCTGCACTGCTCCATCCCGAAGCGTGCCTTCAAGGCGGTAAGGCGGACATCGGCCGTGAACTTGGCCTTGTCCTTGACCTTGTAGCACTGGAGATGATCGAAGAGTGGCTGAGCCGTGGCCGGCGCGGGCAGTGCAACCGCGGCCGCAATCAGGCTCGCCAGTAACGCTCTCTTCACGACGATGCCCCTCGTCGCACGACAGTCGGCACCGGGGCTTTCCTTGCTTCGTGTTGCAACGCTGTTCATCGCTATTGCTCCACGCAGTACAGGCGCCGCTCGACGGTGCACGGTACGGAAGTTTCGTTAGTCCAAGCGACGCCCGTGGCATTCGAGTAGCCAACCTGGCCGCTCAAGGCGGTCAAGGTCCAATCGCTGCAGCGGCTGGCTCCGGCATTGCCTTGGCTGCCCGTCCCCGTCCATGCCTGGCTATTGGTGTACGCGGCGCCGAGCTCATCGGTAAGGATTGGGTTGTCGAGAGTACCGTCGGTGAGGTCGGCCCAGTCGTCGGCGATCACCGTGCCGTCTACCCGGACGTAGGGAAGTACCGAGCGGGTGAAACGAATCGCCGGCGTTACAGTCGAGTCGCTCAGCCAGGCCAGGAAGATTCCGTTCAGCCCCGCAGCGCTGGCACGTGCCGCGCACTCGGCATCGGCTGCCGCCACGCCGCCGAAGTTTCCGAAGTGACGCGTCGACGTTATGAACACGACCTTCTTTCCACCTTGGGCGGGCGTGCACAGCATCTTGGGCTTGAAATCCCGGAGGTGGCGAGTGCCGAACTGATCGCTCACGTTGAGCGGAGGGATCTTCGGCTTCGCACACTTGACCTTGTAGCAGATGCGTTCGAAGGTGAGCTCCCTACTGGGCACCGTGACCTGCGGTATCCCTCCCGTCTTGTCGACGAAATTGGAGGCCACCTTGTCGACCGGCGTGCAAAACAGCTTGGCCTTCCCTTTGACGGTGCAGGCAAGAGTGGGGAATTGGGCCTGCATAGCGGTAAGGAGGGCATCGCTGGTGAACTTGGCCTCGTCCTTGACCTTGTAGCACTTGAGATGATCGTAGCTCGGCTGCGCGTGCGAGTCGGCGTACAGGAGCACACCAGCCAGCATCACGGCCAAGCTCACGATGAGCGATCGTTTCATGGGACTCCCCCCGGCACTGTGGCCTTAGCTGTCAGGCAGATGAGGGTGGGCCTGTGTCACAGGCCCTGGCAGGGTGTGGGCGCACCGCGGGACATTCCCGCTCTTAGAGAACCTACAACATCATCGAAGACGTCGTCAAGGACCGAGATCGCCGGACCGTGGCTACCGGGGCTTCGGTCTCCCGAAAAGTCGCCCGGCTGAATCGAGAATCGGCTGATCTCACGCCCGCTGCATGAGCAGGCGCACAGAGAAACCCTCCGTCGGTGCCGCCGGTTACAGCAGCAGGCCGCCGCCGCATACCACGACCTGGCCGCTTATGTAGTCGGACTCGGGCGTGCACAGTAGATAGACGGCTCCTGCACCTTCTTCGACGGTGCCGGGGCGGCCGAGCGGAGTGAGCTCCTCCATCATCGCCACCGTCATGGGGTCGAGTCCCACTTTGAAGCTGCGCTCTCCGAGCTCGATCGAGGGTATCTCGTCCGCGTAGGGCTGCGTGAGGCGCGTCTCGATAAATCCGAAGGCCACGCAGTTGACGTTGACGGCGTAGCGGCCCCATTCCTTGGCCAGCGTGCGTGTGATGCCGACCATGGATGCTTTGGCCGCCGAATAGGCCAGCTGGGTGGCTGCGCCGTAGATACCCGAAACGGAGGAGACGTTTACCACCTTGCGATGTCGCACCCGACCCTCGGCCGACTCACGCTTGGCGGCCTCGCGGATGAAGCCGGAAGCGGCACGCAAGATCCGAAACGGCGCGGTCGAATGTACGTCCATCATCGCGTACCACTGCTCGTCCGTGGTGTTCTGTATGGTCGTGTTCCAGATGTAGCCGGCGTTGTTGACAATGATGTCCACGCCGCCGAAGGATTCCACCATCGTCTCTACGGCACGCTCTCCGAAATCCACGGCGGCCACGTCGCCCGCAAGCGCGATGGCCCTGCCTCCGAGCTCCACGATCTCACCGGCGACCTGCTCGGCCGGCGCTTTGTCGATGTCGGCGACGACCACAGCGGCCCCCTCGCCAGCCAGCTTTCGCGCGATCGCTTCGCCGATACCGCGCCCCGCGCCGGTTACCAGCGCGGCCTGTCCGTCAAGCCTGCCCATGAGCCGCAGCCAGTCCCTTGATCGAGCCCACTACCTCTTCTGTCGTCGATGAGGGACCGAAGACCGCCGCCACGCCCTTGGCGAGCAGGGTGTCTCCGTCGGTCTTGGTGATGACCGAGCCGCCCAGCACGACCGGCACCGACAGGCTCTTCTCGTCTAGAAGCGCGAGGAGATCGTCCAGGTAATGGAGATACTCCCACGAGTGGCAGCTAATCCCGATGACGTCTACATCCTCTTCCAACGCGGAGCTCACTATGGTGTCCGGGCGGTGGAAACGGCCACCGTAGACCACCTCCATTCCGGCGTCGCGTAGTGCAGAGGTGATGGTTATGGCGCCGACCTCGTGCTGGTCGAGGCCGACGACACAAACGAAAATTTTTGTCGGTTTGGGCATGATCTTTCGCCTCAGCCGTCCAACGGCGACTCGAGCGCGCCCAGCGGATCGTACGGCTCGCCGTAGGCTTGCCGCATCACACCGGTCATCTCACCCATCGTGGCCCCGGCCGCGCTGGCCTCCACGATGCCTTCGAGGCAGTTGGCGCTTCGATCCTCGGTTATCCGGCGGAGGGCCGCGAGCGCCGACTTGACCCGCTCGTTATCGCGCTCGCCGCGAAACGCCTCGATCGTCTCGATTCGCTCCCGGCACGGCTCGATCTTCTTGTCGGTGACCTCGCGCAACAGAACGTCTTCCTCCTCGGGCACGCTGAAGACGTTCAGCCCGACTTTCTTCAGACTGTCAGTGTCGATATCGGCCGCACGACGCGGCATCGCCTTGACGAACAATGTGCGGAACCATCCCTGCTCCACCAGTTCTGCCGGGTCGCCCATGGCTTCGATCTCGGTGACCATCTGCCAGATCCGCTCTTCCATCTCATTGGTCAGGCTCTCCACGTAGTAGGAGCCGCCGAGAGGATCGACCACCTTCGTCACATTGCTCTCGAGGTGAATGACCTGCTGCGTGCGTAGCCCTACCTCATGCGCTTCCTCGCTCGGCGTTCGGTAGGCCTCATCGAAGGTCGAGATCTCCATGGCCTGCACGCCGGCAATCGCCAAGGCGAGGGCCTGGATGGTACCGCGCACGACGTTGTTTACCGGCTGCTGCGCCGTAAGCGATAGCCCAGAAGTGTGCGAGGTAATGACAACGGCAAGCGAGCGGGGATCCTTGGCCCCGAACTCATCTTTCATCATCCTGGCAAACAGGCGCCGCGTCGCACGCACCTTGGCAATCGACTCGAAGAAGTCCATGTAGCAGTTGAGCAGAATCGCTATGCGCGGTGCGAAGCTGTCGATGTCGAGCCCGCGCCCGAGCAACTCGCGTACGATGTAGCGTATCTCGACAAAGCCGAGCGCCATCTCCTCGACGGCGTTGAGACCGCCTTCGCTTATGTAGTAGGTGTCCTCGATGAAAGCGTGGAACTTCGGCATCCGCGCGGTGGCGAAAGCGATCGAATCGCAGGCCATGCGCATCCGCAGCTTGAACGACAAGTGCGTGGCATAGCCGCAGTCCTCGCAGAAGAACGGCGTCTGGATCGCCGACCCCCGCAGTTTGGCGGGATCGGCACCGAGCTGCTTGGCGGCGGCGTAGAAGCCGGTAAGCGCGAAGGCCGGCGGCAGAGAGGCCGAGACCGACATCATCTCCAGCGGCAGACCGTCGAGCAGTTCCATGTAGTCCTGCTCGCGGCAAAGCGAGACTCCTTGGGTTCCGACCGCGTGCTCGGCAAACGGGTGATCGGGGTCGAGGCCGGCCATGGTCGGCGAGTCACCGATCACGTCCATACCGGTCTGCCCCTTGGACATCAGGTACTTGAACTGTTCGTTCGAGCGCTTGGGGTCGCCTTCTCCGGAGAGCTCTCTCTGTATCCATCCGCCCGCGCCGTCGAGCTTGCGTCCGCGCGTGTAAGGGAAGGAACCCGGCTCGGCCAGGTCGCGTTCATAGTCCAATCCGTCGAGATCCCCTGGAGTGTAGACCTGCTTCAGAGGTAACTTCGACTCCGTCTCTCTTTCCATACCTGTCTCCTTCGCGGCGGCGGTGCTTCACGCACCGTCGTCTCTGTCACCACCGTCGGAGCCGACGCCCGTCGGCTGCTCGGCAGCAGCTGCCTCGAGCAGCACGGGTACTCCGTTCAGGATCGATTGCCCAACCGCGGACTCTACGAGCTGATCGTCGGTCCAGTCGTTTGCGGAGACGCCCGCATGCTCGCCGGCAACCTTCTGCCAGCGCGCGACCTCGCCATGCCCCCAGCCGTGAGGCAGGCTCACCACCCCCTGGCAGATCTCGTCGCTCACATGAACACGCACCCGGCCCCTGTGTATGCGGCTCTCCATCATGGCCTCGTCGCCGTCGGCAATGCCCAGACGACCGGCGTCCTCCGGGTGAACCAGCAGCAGGCAGCGCTCGCGGCCGGAGACGAGAGAAGGAACGTTGTGCATCCACGAGTTGTTCGACCGTTGCTCGCGGCGGCCGATGAGAAGCAGCTCGCCTTCGCCGGGAGCCGCATCGAGCTCGGCTACGACCTCGTCAATGGCCGCCAACATCGGCTCCTCGGCGAGATGCACGTGGCGATCCTTGTGCAAAACACGACGCTCAAAGCCGGGCTGGAGTGGGCCGAGGTCTAGTCCGTGTGGCGCCTCTCTGAGCTTCTTCATGTTGAGCCCACTCGACCACGGCATGAAGCGGTCACCACGGGCGCCGAGCCTCAGCAACAGCGAGGCCATGGCGGTGGGCTCCCAGCGAATCCCGAGGGGACGCGCAAGGCGTAGCAGGCGGTCCACGAGTGGCGTTCCCGTGGGTCCGCCGCCGAGACGCTCGGTCAACTCGCGGAGTATCTCCCAGTCGGCAAGCTCGCCTGGAGCTTTATCGAGAACCGGCGGGCAATAGCGGGCCACGTTGCGGGCGGCAAAGATCGGGAAGAGCACTTCGACGTGGTCGTCGCTCAATGCCCACGCAGGTGGCATGATCACGTCGGCGTGGCGCGTGGTCTCGTTAATGTAGAGATCGATGGAGGCCATGAACTCCACCTGCTCGAGTGCCGCGGCCAGCCGTCGCCCGTTAGGTCCGGAGAGGACCGGGTTGCCGGCAAACGTCACCACGGCGCGCACCTGGCCCTGGCCGGGCGTCTCTATCTCTTCCGATAGGATCGAGGTCGGCAGATCGCCCACGGTCTCCGGCAAACCGCGCACGCGGCTGTGCCAGCGGCCGAGCGCGTCGAGGCCGCTCATGCGCACGAGCTGCGACATGTCTATGGCCGGCTCCGGAAACATCGCTCCGCCGATCGCACCGAAACGGCCGGTCGCCATATTGAGCAGATCGCCCGCGTAAGTGGCCGCTGTCGCATGGCGGCTCAGGCATACGCCCATACGGGAATAGGTTACCGCCGAAGGGGCTTCGGCGAACTCGACGGCAAGACGCTCTATGGTGGCGGCGGGAACGCCGCTCATCCGCTCGGCGCGCTCGGGTGCGAATTCGACCAGGCGCTTTTCGATGTCTTTCCAGCCAGTGGTGTTAGCGTCGAGCCACGCACGGTTGACCAGCCCCTTGGCTGCAAGCACGCCGACCATCCCCAGCAAGAAGGCAGTGTCGCCACCGGGGCGGATCGATATGTGCTCGTCGGCCTCGGCCGCCGTCTCGGTGCGGCGCGGATCGACCACGACGACCTTACCGCCCCTTTCACGGATCGCTCGCAGGCGGCCGCGCAGGTTGGGCGCCGTTAGCAGGCTGCCGTTCGAGACGACCGGATTGGCGCCGACACACAGGAAGTAATCCGTACGGTCCACGTCCGGCACCGGGATCGACCACGCGGAGCCGAACAGATAGTAGGAGGCGCCCAAGCGCGGGTTGATGTCTTGCGAGTTGGCGCTGAAGCGGTTGCGGGTTCCGAGGGCATCTACGAAGGAGCTCACGAAGAGCAGGGCGCCGTGGTCGTAAACCATGGGGTTGCCGTAGTAGACGCCCACCGCGTCTTTGCCGTGGCGGTCGCGAATCCCGGCGAGTCGCTCGGCCGTGGTGGCAAGCGCCTCCTCCCACGATATCTCCTCGAAATCGCCGGAGGCCGTGCGCTTTACGGGACGGCGCAGGCGGTCCGGGTCGTCCTGGACCTCGCCGACTGCGATCCCTTTGGGGCAGGCATAGCCTTTGGAGAGTACGTCGTCCTCGTCGGGGCGGACCGATACGACACGGTTGTCCTCGACTTCGAAGCGCAGCCCGCAGGTCGCCTCACACAGGGGGCAGGTTCTGAAAACCACGCGTTTCCCGCCGGACCCTGAAGAAGCCTTGCGAGAAGCCTCACCCCCATCGTCGCGCTCATTCATGGCGCCACGATAAGGGGCGCGCCTGCATCAAGCCAGCGGCAAGCGCTAGCTGTGGTTCGTGTTGGCCTGGACATGAATCGACGCCTACCGGAGAGACAGACTTTGGAGAGAAGAAGGAACGGAAAGTGTCTCGCCTCTCTACGTATTCGCCGAGCAGGTGTGACGCAGTCGGGGCATACACGGCGTGCGCGCTGTGCTGCAGCTAAGGTTCGCCAAGCAAGCGTGGCGGCGCGCCGAGACTCCCCACCCATAGGCTCCCGCCTATGCAACCGCCTTCCAAACTGACACAGTATCCGTCAGGGGCGCCTAGAGGTACGGCATGCCTTCCCACTTGCCGCTACGCTGTCGTCGATGCTTGGCAGCGGCGGAACAGGGGGCACGATGACGGCCGGGTCGTCTGATCCTGGCACGGGCAGGTTCGCCTCCTCGATCTTCGACCGATTCCGTCCGCTGCTCGTAGAGCCCACCGAAGAGGACGTCCGTGCTTACACGTCGCGCCAAGCCCGCGACCTCTTCGTCTCTCGGGCTCGCGCTGGTGTGTCGCTGGCGCTTGCAGCCGGGGTTATAGCAGGGTTTCTCGCCCTGTGGTGGGGCACACCGTCCGGCTACTTCTCTCCTATAGCCTATGCGGCCTTGGCCGCGGTACTCGCCACCGTTCTGTACTCGGTGCTGCACCCGGAGCGGTATTCCCACCTCATCGAGATCTGCTTTGCCGGAGCGGTGGCGATTTGTTTCCTCGCCGGTATGTGGGCCACGGTTGAAGGCAGGATTGCCGAACTGCACGTCCTCGTGTTGGGGCTCGTCATGGGCGGCACTGTACTGCTTCCATGGGGACCGGCAATGCAGCTCGGCGTAGCCGCCTCAGCCTTGTCGGCCATCTTGCTGAACCACTACGGAGTCACCGGAGAATTGTCGCTGTCGCGCATGCCGACCATCGTCCCTGTCGCCCTGTCACTGCTCGGCATGTCGGTATACGGGAGCTACGAACTGGATCGCAGGCGCAAGAACTCCGCCAGGCACGAGCTGGCGCTTTCCTTGGCCCAGGAGCGCCTTATCGAGAAGAACGGGCTGCTCGAGTATAGGGTCGGGCAGCGCACAGCCGAGCTCGAAAGCATGGTCGAAGAGCTGCGCGGCTTCACGTACACCGTGGCACACGATCTACGAGCGCCGCTACGAGGGATCCACGGCTTCGCCTCTCTACTTACCGATCGCTGCGAAGACGAGCTGGATGAAACCTCGAGGCTCTATCTGCTCCGGCTGAGCGCCTTGACGGTACGCATGGGAGAAATGCTCGATTCTGTGGTGCACCTGGCTCGAGTCGCACATACCGGCTTGGACTTGCAGACAATCAGCCTGAGCCAACTCGCCTCGGAGACGGCCGTGGAACTGCAGGGCACGAATCCTCAACGCCAAGTGGATTGGGTCATCGCGGAAGGAATAGAGGTCACGGCTGATCCGGCGCTGCTGAGAGAGGCCCTGTCCGACCTGTTCGCCAACGCATGGAAATTCACCGCCGGCCGGGAGCAGGCACGAATCGAGTTAGGAATAGCTACTTCGAGCGGCGATTCCACCTATTACGTCAAAGACAACGGTACTGGTTTCAGCATGCAACACGTCCATCACTTGTTTCACCCGTTCTCACGTTTGCATCATCAGGATGAGTTCGAAGGCCGAGGGATGGGACTGGCAACCGCACGTGCCATCATTCAACGACACGGCGGCTCTATGTGGGCGCATGGCAGCCCGGGCAAGGGAGCTGAGTTCTTCTTTACACTGCCGAAGCCGGTCTCTCCGGCGCTTCGAGACACCGGGGCTCAGGACCCGGCAGCAGCCAGTGTCTTTGCCGACGTGTCGGACGCAGGCTCCGTAACCGTCAGCTCGCGTTAGCGATCACGTCCCGTCCTGGCAACTCCCGTTGATTTCGCCGTCGTCGAAGAGATCGCAGTCGGCATCCAAGACGTCCACCGCGTTGAGTATTCGGCACACAGCGCACTCCACGCGTGCGTCTACACACAGGGCAAATTCGTTCGGGTCCAAGAACTCCCGGCATTGGCCCGGGAATGCTAAGTCGAAGAGCACTTCCTTGTTCACGCACTTCTTGAACGCGTCTTTCTGCAGCTTGGAGATCGCCTTCCCTACCTTGCCTCTCAAGTCGGCGGTGATGTCATCCAGACAACCGGCCAGCGACGACGCGGAAACGATGGCCTCGCCCTTGAGGCCGTTCTTCTTGCACCTGAGCCACAGCTTGATCTTGGTGATCAACAGCTTCTCGTAGGTCTTGCTGATCGAGGCCTGGCAAACCGCTCCTGCCTTGTCCTCGATCGCCAGGATGATCGCAGCATCCAGAGGAGCGCCGTATATGTCTTCAACTAGCGCGATCTCCTCTTGGACGGCGGCGCCATATATGGTCTCGAGATCTGAGAAGCCAAAATCGGGCGTCACCTCACACTTTCTCTCGAAGGCGTCCGTCACTCTCTGCTGAGCCTTGAAGACCTTGTCTTTGCGATCCGAGGTCAGGCATACGTCGGCCGTCGTCTCGAGCTTGCCGGCACCCGCATCCTTTATGCACTTGGCATTCTCCTTCCCTTGGGTCTGCACCAGCTTGCTCGCCGCCTTGTTGACGGCGTTGATGCAACCCACCTGATCTCCATCCTGCGTGATCTCGTGCTCGCATACGGCAGAGCAGCCATCGCCTGAGGTGTTGTTGCCGTCGTCGCATTCCTCGTCGCAGCTAGGAAGAGTCACCCCATCGCCGCACGTCCCGTTTCCGGGTGTGCAGACTCCCGCTAGACACTGGTGGTGGAAGCAATCGTCGTGGCCTTCGCAAGACGAGCCGTCAGGCTCGATCTGGCACGTGGAGTCGCAACAGTCTCCGTCAGCAATGCCGCCGTCATCGCACTGCTCGCCGAGATCGATATCCACTATCCCATCACCGCAGGGCGGAACCGGCACGTGCAGGTTCGGGCCGATCTCTCCGACCGCGGTATCGTCTTCCGCATACAGGGTAATGAAGTCAGGGTTCTCGTATATTTCGTTCTTGATGGGAGGTTTGTGGCTGATGAGTCCCGACATGCGTTTCGGATCGTGGGTGTGCAGCACCACCCCGCCGAGAAGCCCGGGAAGATCCACCTCGGCATAGACGTCGAAGAAGCTATCGGCAGTGCCCACGCCGAACGGCGGGATGTCGAGTGTTCCGGTAACGTCGTCAAAGGTCTCCTCTATCTCGCCCACCGTTGGCTGGAACGGGCAGCTCGCCTCGTCTCGTATGCGGAGTGTCGCCGCACCCCACGGAGTGTCCCCGGTAAGGTACATGGAGACTATCTCGGTGTGCACCTCGTCGCGGCTGTTGCCATCACCATCGGCAACGTTGGTTATGTCCACGCAGACGTTGGTCGGCCCGTCGAGCGTTACGAGGTTGAGCACCGGGGAGCCCACCGGGACTCTTATGTCGAGCTCGGCTCTCGAGACGGGGAAGAAATCGACCTCGAAATCGTAAGGAATAGGATAGTCTTCTACCTCGCCGAACTGCGCCGCTCCTTTTTCCAGAAGCAGAGTCGTGTCCGTTTGGGCGACCTGCTGAACGTCTTCACCCCAGTCCAGGCGAAAACGCGACCACCCACCGCACCTGGCCCCCGCCGGCGCCGAGACCGAGAACAGATAACTTCCCGGGGCAGTGACAGAAAAGGCTCCTGCCCCTGCCCCGATGGCGTGCTCGCCGAGGTCGGTCCAATCGCCATCGGCGTTCCAGTCGAACCAGCCGTTGAGATACATGGGTGTGGCGTAATTGTGCCCGGCAGGCGTCGTGGCAAGGTCCACGTCGGTGTTGACTTCGATGGTTACAGTGACCGGCGGACCCCCGGGCACGAAATTGGCGCTGAAAGTAACGCCGTCGTCGTAGGCGTCATTATCCGGC
>PIVZ01001418.1 GCA_003354045.1 bacterium | reverse complement strand
TTCCTGTGGCGACGGCCGCCGCATTGACGAGGAACTTGGTTGGCGGATCATCGCAGGCATCGATCACGAAATCGTGCGCCGCCACCAGCTCGGCCGCGTTGTCGGCGTCGAAGCGTTCGTTGCGCGCCCGGATCTCGGTGGGCGAGTCCTCGTCGGCCAACCGCTGCGCGGCGACATCTACCTTGGGCTTGCCCACGTCGGCCTCGCAGAAGAGCAGCTGCCGCTGGAGGTTGGAGAGCTCTACTACGTCGGGATCGATGAGCGTGAGGTGGCCGATGCCGGCGCGCACCAGCAGCGTGGCGGCGGGGCAGCCGAGTGCGCCCACACCGACAACGAGCACGGATCGGGAGGCCGCCGCCGGGGCGCCGGGCACGCTCTCTTTATCCTTCAGATACAAAAAAACTCTTCCTCAGGGGTGAGGAAGAGGCGGACACTGTTAGGGGAGTCTCCACCTTATCTCTCACCCCGCCATGATTACTCATGGGGTGTGGGAATTAGCACCAGCACCCGCCGCAGGCGCGGGTCGGTTGCTGTGGTTTCACAGGGCCCAATCCCTCCACCACTCTGAATAAGGCAGCCAACAGGCTAGCGAAGGTCAAAGAGGGGGTCAAGTCGCGGCTTTCGACTTCTGCCCCTTGGGCAGAAGT
>PIVZ01001417.1 GCA_003354045.1 bacterium | reverse complement strand
GCTCATGGACATCACCGGCGTTCGCTCGGGATGATCCGCCCCGCGGTTGCCGTCCAGCGGAGGCCGATGCTCGAGGAAGATCGGGTCGTACATGAGGGCGATTCGCGTTTCCATGTCGTTCATGATAGCCTGTCTGTCTCCATTTGCCTGCCGAAACGGGCCATCCCTGACCGAGCGCGATGACAAGCACTGATCCGACAACTCTCGAGCCGTCGCGCCGCCTCGTGCTCGGCTATGGCCTGCCGTCGATGGCGGGGGTCATGGCGATCCACGGCATGGATCTGGTCGACATGTTCTGGGTCTCGCGCATCAGTGCCGAGTCGGTGGCGGCCGTCGCTCTCTTCCTGCCGGTCTACATGATCTTCATCTCGGTGAACGGATTCGTCGGCACCGGTTCGGTGACGCTGATCAGTCGCGCCTATGGCAGCGGCAACCTGGCAGCCACCGCCGCCATGATCCGTCAGAACTTCTACGCCAAGCTTCTGATCGGTTCGCTCGCCGGCCTGCTCGGTTACTTCCTGTTGCCCCGCTGTCTGTCGGGTCTCGGGGCGGCGCCGGCGGTCACCGACATGAGCCTCGAGTACGGTCGCATTCTCCTCCCGGCCGTCGGCATCACGCTCAGCAAGTTCACCTGCTTCACCTCCTTT
>PIVZ01001416.1 GCA_003354045.1 bacterium | reverse complement strand
GCAGCGACGGTCGGGCCTCGGTGCCAGCCCTCGGCAGCGGCGAGCATCTCGCCGGAGGCCTCGAATATCCTGCCGGTGACTCCTCCCGACTCCGTGCTCGCCAGCCAGGTCGCGATCGGCGCGATCCAGCGCGGATGCATCGCCGCTTTATCCTCTTCGCTGCCCTGCCCCATTCCCAGATCCTCGGTCAGGCGCGTGAGTGCGCCCGGGGCGATGGCATTGACCGTGGCGCCGTAGCGCTTCATTTCACGCGAGGCGATGATCGTGAATGCGGCAATTCCCATCTTGGCGGCGCCGTAATTCGTCTGCCCCGCGTTGCCGTAGATTCCGGAGACTGACGTCGTATTGATCAAACGGGCGTCGATCGCCTCGCCGGCTTTGCTCTTCGCACGCCAGTAGGCGGTGGCGTGCTTGCTGGGCGCATACGTACCCTTGAGATGGACCTTGATCACGGCATCCCACTCCTCTTCGGTCATGTTGACGAGCATGCGGTCGCGCAGGATGCCGGCGTTGTTGATGAGAACGTCGAGCTGGCCATAGGTATCGATGGCCTGATCTATCATCCCCTTGGCAGCATCGAAGTCACTGACGTCGCAGGCGTTGGCCACGGCCTCGCCGCCGGCCGCCTTTATCTCCTCGACGACCTC
>PIVZ01000674.1 GCA_003354045.1 bacterium | reverse complement strand
ACGTCCGCCGGCACTGGCCCTCCTGGCTGGCAAGCCTTCGCAAGTAGTCGTCGATGAAGGGCGCCGCCTCCTCGTGAACCAGGTAGCGCGACACGTGCAGCGGTTGCACCTCGAGGACGCTGGGAGGAACGATCTCCGAGAACTCGGGACTCTGCGCGTCCGTGTCCGAGGCAAGCCGCGCCGGCGCCTCTGCAGTCGCCAAGCGATCGGGTTTCGCTGGGGGCCGGGCCCTATGATTTGAACTTTCTTGCATCGTGGATCTGCGGTGGCTTTGCCTTACTGTCTATAAGACGAAAGTATCACGAAACCCCTTTGTGGACAATGGATTTCGCAGCATTTATTACATCGATGTGATGCTCGCTCGTGGCTGTTCTGCAAGGTCAGCCGGCCGCACATCGGCTCGGTCGTGTGTGGTCGTCTTGGTCGGATTCAACGCCGTCAGGTCAACGCCGCTTTGGCGCCGCCCGCGCGTTGACCCGATCACGCCTCTCCCGTAAGCCTCTGTGTCGTCCGTGGTGCGGGAACCCTCGTAAGGAGAAGACAATGGGTGAGATAAGTGTTGGCGAGATACTGGTTCGATGTTTGAAGGCCGAAGGCTTGGAGGCGATGACCGGCATCATCGACGGTGCCCACATACCGATCGTCGTGCACACGCCGAAGTACGGCATTCGCTACATCAACACCCGTCATGAGGAGGCGGCGGTGCACGTGGCCGAGGGCTACTCGCGCATCACCAGGAAGCCGTGCGTGGTGCTCGGCAATCCGGCCTGCGGAACCGGCAATATGTTGGCCGGCGTCGTGAGCGCCCACGGCGAGGGACATCCCATCATCGCGATCGCAACGTTGCGCTCGACCATCAAGGCCGATCCCAATCGGGGCGGGGCCTGGCAGGCCGCCGATACCGAGAGCATGGCGCGCCCGATCACCAAGTACGCGGCGACGATTCGCCAGTGGCAACGGATTCCCGAGATGGTTCGCGCCGCCTTCCGTGCCGCCATGACCGGACGGCCCGGCCCGGCCTACCTGGCCATTCCCGATGAGCTGCTGTTGATGAACGTCAACGAGGACGAAGTGCCGCCGATCTATCCGGCCGAGCGTTATCGTGTAACCGACATGGGGGCCGGCGACCCGGCGTGGATAGAGGAGGCCGCCGAGCTTCTGGCCAACGCCGAGCGACCTTACGTTCATGCCGGCAAAGGCGTGTTGTGGGCGGATGCCGCCGCCGAGTTGGTCGCGCTTGGTGAATATATCGCCGCGCCCATGAGCTCGAGCCTGGGCTCGCGCGGCGTGATCCCCGAAGACCATCCCCACTACTTCCAATCCTACGACCTGGCCGGAGTGGGCATGGCGCGCAACGACGCCGACGTGGTGCTGATCGCGGGCGCCCGCCTCGGCGAGTACGACGCCTGGGGAATGCCGCCGATATGGGGAGACCCCGGCAAGCAAAAGACCATCCAGATCGATGCCGACCCGATGTCGATCGGCCTCAACCGCCCCGTCGATCTCGCCATCGTGGCGGACGCCAAGGCCGCGCTCGGAGCCATCCTCGAGAAGGTCCGCGAAAAGACCGCTGCGCGCAGCGAGATCGCCAAGCTTGCTGAGTACCGCGAGGCCGGTGTTCCAACGCAGCTTCAGGGTATCGACTACGTCGGGCAGGAGCCGAAGAGCGGGGTAAACCCGGGCCAGATGGTGCTGGCCGTGCGCGAGTTCTTCCCACCCGATTCCATCACCGTGCTAGACGGCGGCAACACCACACTCATCGGCGTCGCGTATCATCCGATCATGTCGCCTCACAGTTTTCTCTACTCGGTGAAGATGGGGTACCTGGGGACGGGGCTTCCGTTTGCGATGGGCGCGAAGCTTGCAGCACCGGACCGGCCGGTGTGTCTGATTAGCGGGGACGGCGCCATGGGCTTCAACATGATGGAGCTGGAAACCGCTGTGCGAGAAAACCTGCCGATCGTCGTGCTCGTTGCAGTGGACGATGCCTGGGGAATGGAGAAGACCGCGTTCGTCGGACTGGGCTTCGGACCAGACGACTGGAAGGACCGCGGCATCGAGGTGGCCCCCATCAGCTACGACGGCATAGCCGAGAAGATGGGCTGTCACGGCGAGCGAGTAGACAACATCGACCAACTCAAATCGGCCTTGGAACGGGCAGTGGCCTCCGGCAAGCCCGCGCTACTGCACGTGCAAGTTGATAAGGAACTAAACACCAAACCTCCAGGTTGGGAGCAGTTCCGCAAAGCCCGCAGTCTGGCAGGTTAGGCGGATGAGCGCGCGCCCAGCACCAGTAGGAAGCGCAGGCCAACAGCCCACGCTCCCCGAGAAGGTCTTCGTAACAGGAGCAAACGGCTTCATCGGCCGCGCACTGCTCGAACGCTATCGCGAGCTCGGCACCGAAGTGTGCGGTATGGACATGCGCGCCGAACCCGGGTGGAACGTGGTCGCCGGAGACCTGGGCTCGGACGGCCCGTGGCAACAACACGCCGAGGGCTGCGACCTGGTTATCAATACCGCGGCCGTGGTTTCCAACTCCGCCGCCCCGGAGCTCTACCGGACGATAACCGTAGGCGGCGTACGCAAAGTAATAGACGCCGCCGTAGCCGGCGGTGCGAGACGTCTCCTGCACGTCTCGTCAGGCGGCGCCTACGGCTGGCACCACCCCGCCGATA
>PIVZ01001415.1 GCA_003354045.1 bacterium | reverse complement strand
ACGGCGCGGACACCGAATCCAGATATTATCCCCGGTGTATCGGACAAATACCAAGATATTCTGGGAATCGATTCGACCACCTACGACTACTGGGTGTTGACCGGTCCGATCACTCTCGAACAGCTGTCGCGCTACAAACTGGTGATCTGGAACGTGCGGTCATCCCCCACGAACGCGCTGAAGCGCATGAACACCGAGCTCGAGGACAACTACCTCGCCGTCTACCTCGATGGCGGCGGGCGCGCCTGGATCACCGGCAGCGGGGTCTTCGTCCGGACACTGTACGGGCAGGGCAACGTGCCGGGGCTCGAGGCCTACGGCTTCGATGCGGAGGATTTCATCTGCCGTTACCTCAAGATCTGCTCGATCTACGAAGGCAACGAGTGCACCGACGGCTGCTTCCGGCAGAGCGGGACGACCGCCCGCTACAAGCGCGAGAACGGCTTCGAGGGCGCGTACCTCTCGACCATGGCGGAACGGGAAGGGTTCCCGCCACTCAGGGTCTCCCGCCCACCGTTCGCCGGCAATCCGCTACAGGGTGTACCGAGCTGCGGCGCCATGGTGGTGCCGTACGGACTGGACATCAATCCGACGCTGCGACTCTTCGGCGGCCAGCTCGACACGCTCTACTTCTACGAATCGAACTG
>PIVZ01000673.1 GCA_003354045.1 bacterium | reverse complement strand
GAGGAGATCAAGGGGCTGATCGATAACGTCGGCCGATTCATGGACGAGTATGTTTATCCGCTCGAGAGGCAGGAACATGTGCCGGCCGAGGTAGGGGGGCCGCCCTTTCCGACGGCCGTTCGCGAGGTGCAGGCCAAGGCCAAGGAGCTCGGCTACTGGGCCTTCCACCTGCCGGCCGAAGCCGGCGGGGCCGGAATTCCCTTCATGCACTACGTGCTCATAAACGAGTTGCTTGGGCGCAGTCCCTACGGACCGGGCTGCGTGGGCTCACAGGCTCCCGACTCCGGGAACGCAGAGATTCTGTGGAAGTGGGGCACGCCGGAGCAAAAGGAAAGGTGGATGAAGCCGCTGGTGGCGGGCGAGGTGCGTAGCTGCTTTTCGATGACGGAGCCCGAAGTCGCGGGCTCGGACCCCAAGCTGCTGCGCGGCACCGCCGTGCGCGACGGTGACGATTACATCATCAACAAGCACGCATGGTTCTCGAGCGGCGCCCATGGGGCCTCCTTTGCCATCGTGATGGTGGTTTCCGACCCCGAGGCACCGCAGTATCAGCGCCAGAGCCAGATCATCGTCCCGCTCGATACTCCCGGAGTGAACATCGTGCGCGGCATTCCTGTCATGGGCGAGGAGCACAACCACCACGCCGAGATCTCCTATGAGGACGTGCGTGTGCCGACGAGCAACGTGCTCGGCGGCGACGGCAAGGGCTTCGTCATCGCCCAGGACCGCCTGGGCCCGGGCCGGATTCATCACTGCATGCGCTGGCTCGGACAGGCCGAGCGCGCCTTCGAGTTGATGTGCGAGCGGGCGGTGTTGCGTGAGGCCTTCGGTACCACGCTGGCACGCAAGGCCAACATCCAGGACTGGATTGCCGAAGCACGCGCCGATATCAACGCCGCGCGTTTCATGACGCTCCATGCCGCATGGAAGATCGACACCGAGGGGCCGGCCGCTGCGCGCGAAGAGATATCTCTGATCAAGTTCTTCGGCGCCAAGGTGCTGCACAGCGTGATCGACAAGGCGGTACAGGTATACGGCGCCGAGGGTTGTACGGAAGACATGCCTCTCTCGCACATGTACCGCAACGCGCGCTTTGCTCGGATCTACGACGGACCCGACGAGGTCCACAAGATGGTGGTGGCCAGGCGTATCCTGGCCGAGTACGAGAAGCGAGACGGTTAGCCCGGGTTCGTAGTCCGCGGAAGAGTTCGGGTCAGTCGCCTTCGTCGTACCGGGGAGGGGATTCTGCCGAGATGGCGGGCTCGCTACTGTCCTGGCCGAGCCTGGTCATGGCGACGATCGCTATGAAGTCGTAGAGAGCATGGGCGGTGATGGGCACCAGGAGGTTGCCCGTCATCAGCCATAGCGATCCGAGATAGGCGCCGATCAACCCGGCCAAGACCACGTAGCCATAGGTTATCGAGTGTCCGAGCCCGAACAGGGCACTCGCGATCAATAACGCGGGGCCGGCGCCAAGTAAGCCGGCAAGCATTCCCTGCAGCAGGCCGCGGAAGAGTAGCTCTTCGCCGACGCCGGCCGCAACGGATACCAGTGCTATGGTGACGAGCGAACGGTCGCCGAACAGCAAGGGCACGAGCTCGTCGAGGCGCTCGCGTATCCGTCTGACAGGAGTGAGGTCGGACCGCCAACATAGCGCGAAAAGCGCAAGCATGGGCACCGTTGCAATCAAGCCCGAGACGAGCGCTGCGCCACTCCACTCGAAGGTGCCCAGGGGTGAGTAGCCGAGCACGAGTCCGGCAAGCACGGCCGCGACTCCGAGCCCTGCCTCGAAGGCCACCGCAACGAACAGGATTCGTCCGGAGGTGCGGCGCTCGGCTCCCATGGGGACAGCATAGCGTGATGCCGTGACGAATGCCCCACACACGGCCGGCGAGCTCCCCACGGGCTGCTTCTCATTGCAGACCATTTCGCCGCGGCACAAGTGGTCGGTCCAGAGCGCGGCTACATGTGAGAGCGCGCTTTGACTCATGGCAGCGCGGCGTCGAGAATCGTCAAACGGCTCTGAGCGGATCGCGTCGTAGGAGGCACAATTGAGAAACTACCTGGCAGTCATACTTGCGCTCCTTCTTGCTACGGCTGCGTGTGACCTGGGAGGCCGGGCACCCATAGATTATTCGGGACCGACGGCCGAGTGGCCCGAATACGGCTTCGACAAGGGTGGGTCGGCCTATTCGCCGCTCACACAGATCACGCGCGACAACGTCGGTGATCTCGAGGTCGCGTGGGTTCATCATAACGGTGACGTCTCCGACGGGACCGGTGAGTACAAGCGCACGTCGTTTCAGGCCAGGCCGCTAGTGATCGGCGACCGGCTCTACTTCTGCACCGGCTTCAATCGCGTGATTGCGCTGGATGCGGAGACCGGCGAGGAACTCTGGGTCTTCGATCCGGGTCTGCGCACCAAGGGAGGGGAGGGGCCGTATCCGCTCACGTGCAGAGCGGTGGCCTACTGGGCCGACGAGCGCGCAGGCGCGGGCGGCGTTTGCCGGGAGCGCATATTCACGGGAACTCGCGATTCGGAGCTCATTGCCCTCGACGCACAGACGGGCAAGCCGTGCGGGGATTTCGGCAGCGACGGCCATGTGAACCTGCGCGAAGGTCTGCGCGAAGCTCCGCCGTGGGAGTATTATCCGACCTCGCCGCCGTTGGTCGTGCGC
>PIVZ01001414.1 GCA_003354045.1 bacterium | reverse complement strand
GTCAGATTCGTCGTCTGTCAGCAGCTGGATCAGAGCCGGGACGGCATCTCTGGCTCCCGATCTCATGTGGCCGAGGGCGCCGGTGGCGGCATCTCGTACGTCTCGATGCTCATCCCTGGTTGCCTTGATGAGCACGGGAACGGCTGCTCTTGCTTCCGCTCCGATGAAGCCGAGAGCAAACGCGGCCCTCGCTCGTACGCCGCTGACTTCGTCCGTTAGGGCCTTAACGAGAGCGGGGACGGCGTCTCTAGCAACGGGACCAATCTCGCCCAGGACGTCTGCAGCTCGGAACCGGGCGGCTCTTCCTCCATCGTCCAGGGTCTGGCTAAGGACCGGCACCGCGTCGGTGCCCAACGGGTCGATCTTGACGAGAGCCCACGCTGCCCACAGCCGAACCTGTTCGTCGTCGTTCTTCAGGGCTTCCACGAGGGCAGGCACGGCGCCCTCTGCGGCGGGGCCGATGTAGCCGAGAGCCCACGCGGCGCTTTGCTGGAGGCCATCGTCTTCGGTCCTGAGTACGTACGTGAGGTCCGGGACGGCGGCCTTCGCGGCAGGACCGATGCTGCCGAGAGCGTGCGCAGCACCGCCCCGGACGTGCCGGTCGCCCTCCTTCAGCGCTCGAATGAGCGCGGGTATCGCGTCCTGGGC
>PIVZ01001413.1 GCA_003354045.1 bacterium | reverse complement strand
GACGCCGACAGCCTCATCAACTACGTCACCATCGACGCCTACGACCCCGGCTCGAAACAGCCCGAGTTCAAGATCTGCGCTGTCAAGCTGGCCAAGGCCTAGAGAGGAGTCCAAGACATGATCTGCCAATACAAGCTGTTCAATCTCGTCGCGGGCGCCTGCCTCTTGACCGGCTCTGCGGTCTTCGCCATGACCACCCTCACACGCCTCGCCCAGCCCGAGCAGGATGCCCAGGCCCAGCCCGCTGCCGAGCGCCCAACTGTGGCAGTCGGCGAGACAGACACCGAGATCGATGAGGCGACCGGGTTTGCCCTCGCGGCCTTCCCGCCGACCCTGACCGACAAGGAGTGGCACCACGACGCCTGGATGACCGACAAGTGTCTCGATTGCCACGAGACAGGCGTCGGCGAGGCGCCCCAAATCCGCCACTACGGCCTCCCCGCCCTGGCGATGGAGTCCAAGTGCCGGACGTGCCACGTCATAGAGCCCGGCAAACTCGAAGCGGTGACCAAGGAAGACCACGGCCCCTTCGTGGCATACGCCTTCCCACCGATGCTGCCCAACAACAAGAACCATCTCGACGTCTGGAACACCCGCGACTGCCGCATGTGTCACGACCAGGAAGTCGACGGCGCCCCGCAGGTCACAC
>PIVZ01001412.1 GCA_003354045.1 bacterium | reverse complement strand
CGGTCCGTACCGGATCGTCGAGACGCCGGCTGGACAGCGCATCGAGATGCCGCAGTGCGATGATCTGAAGATCCCCGGCCGCCCACTCCTCCCCATGAAGCGCCTGCTGATCGCGCTCCCTCCCGGTGCACGGGCCGATGCGATCGACGTATTGAGCAGCCGGACAACACCACTACCCGGGACGTACCGGCTCGCACCCTGTCCTCCCATCATGCTCCTCCCCGACATGCCGGACTGGGAGAAGGGCATGCAGAAGCTGCAGGCCGAGTGGCAGGCGGAGCATGACGCAGCCCTCAAGTCCGACATCGCGCAGCCTGCGGAGCCGGCATGGCTCGCCGGTCGTGGCACGCTCCGCAAGTACGCCTACGCCACGGTGGCGTACTGCCCCTTCTCGTACAACGCCGCATCCGGTCGACTCGAGCATCACAGCGAGATCGAGCTGGCGATCCACTTCGAGCGGACGTCGCCGTCCGACCCAGAGGCGGAGCTGGTCGAGCAGCTCATGCTGGACCGCGTTGCGGACGAGAGGGCAACCAACCTGTTTGCGAATGCCTGGCAGCTGGCGGAGCTCTATCCCGCCGATAGTGCCGGACGCGTCATGACCACGAACTTCCTGCCCCTCGACGAGAAGATGACCGCCCAAGAGGTG
>PIVZ01000672.1 GCA_003354045.1 bacterium | reverse complement strand
TGGGATGCCCGGCGTTGCAGGGTAGGGCGAGCTGATCTAGGTGGGCGACGTGAGCCGTCTTGCCTTCGTTTTTGCCAAGGAGCCGGAGCCCGGAAGGGTGAAGACGCGCCTGTGCCCGCCTCTGAGCCATGAGCAGGCCGCACGCGCCCACGAGGCCTTTCTTGCCGACACCCTCAGCCGTCTGGCCACGGTAGGCGGCGTGGAGCTCCGTCTGGCGGTTAGCCCGGATGCCGGCGGCCCGCGCTTGCTCGCCCTGGCCGAGCGCTACGGGCTTTTGGTGGTGGCACAGGGAGCGGGAGATCTCGGCCAGCGTATGAACCGCGTTCTCACGGGCGCGCTCGCGGATGCCGATGCCGCGGTGCTGCTAGGAGCCGACAGTCCCGACCTTCCGACCGAGTACGTGGAGCGCGCCTTCACGGCGCTACGCACCGAGGAGGCGGTTGTCGGGCCGAGCGAGGACGGCGGCTACTACCTGATCGGGGCTTCGCGCCCGATCCCCTCTGCGTTCGCGCTGGAGGCCGAATGGGGAGGCCCACGCGTGTTCGAAGCGACCGTGGCGCGGTTGGGCGCCGACGGGACGCGATTCTCTCTGCTTCCACCATGGGACGACGTCGATGAGGCCGCTGACCTTGCGCGCCTGGCCGGACGTATTGGCGTCGCCGCAGGCCAGCCGAAACAGGGCACCCTCGAGGCCACCAGCCGTTTCTTGAGCGAGCTTGCAGGTGAAGGTGTAAAGCTGTGAGCGGCGGCTGCGACGACCGACTCACGCTGCGCGATGACGAGAGACGTGGGTATGAGCAACTCGAGTGGAGGCAGCAGAGATGAAGACAGAAAGCGCGATGGTGGTGATGACCACGACTGCATCAGGCAAGGGCGAGAAGCTGGCGCGTGCGCTGGTCGAGGAAGGACTGGCCGCCTGCGTGAGCCGAGTGCCGGTGACCTCGACCTTTCGCTGGCAGGGGCAGATCGAGGACGAACAAGAGGAGCTGTTGCTGATCAAGACCGGCGGCGAGCTATGGGAGGCCTTGCAGGCGCGCGTCCGCGAACTGCACGACTACGACGTACCTGAGCTGGTGGCCCTGGAAGCGGCCGCCGTCGAACGAAGCTATCTTGCTTGGCTGCTGGGTTCGTTGGTCGAGGCCGTCTGAGCGGTTACCGTCGCGGCCTCTTCCTCGACGTCGTCCGACCGCGCGCGCCGCTCGAGAAGGGCATAGGCGTCCTGCTCCTGCACTATCAGGCCGTCGATTCCGAGGCCGCGCAGCCGGCGGGCTTCGGCGCGCACGTCCTCAGGACGCTCGTACGGCCCGAGGCGCACTCGGTAGAAGCGCGAGAGCATACCCGGATCCTTTACGTAGTAGCTGCCGGGTCCGGCCTTCTCGGCCACGGCCTCGGCGAACTTGCCAGCCCTGCCGACGTACTTGAAGGCGCCGAGCTGCACCGAGTACATCGCCGGTGGGATCTCCGCGACCGCATCGCCTATTACCTCGATGCGGACCTTGGCGATTCCCTTCTTGCGGATGCCGAGCTCGGCCCCGGCTGCCTCGGAGAGATCGAGAATACGGCCGTACCGGTAGGGTCCGCGGTCGTTGATGCGCACGCGCACCGTGCGATCGGTATCGAGGTCCGTCACCAGCACTTCGGTTCCGAACGGGAGGCTGCGGTGGGCGGCCGTCATCAGGTGCTTGTTGAAGATCTCGCCGCTGGCCGTCTTGCGCCCGTGGAAGATCGGGCCGTACCAAGAGCAGATCCCCGTTGCGCTGGCTGGCTCGGCATCCGCTTTGGCCTCCTCACCGGCGTGTGCGGCGCTTTCGGCGGCTTCGGCCGGCGCCTGCTCGGGAGCGGCCTCGGGCATGAGTTCCACCGGGCGTGCCAGGAAGGCCGAACACCCGCTTCCGAGCATTGCCAGCAGAGCTATCGATGGAAGGGCCAGCCCGGCCCGACGTACAGTCGGAGCCGAGGTAAGAACGAACGTAAGAGCCACCGCCTCTCTCTCCCCACCTCGAGGCCCGCCGCCGGGTTGCCGCAACCGAACCTGTCGGTGCTTTGCCGGGCTTCGTGGCCAAACCTTGCGGATAGTGTGCACGTAAACCCACCACCTGCGCAACTCGACACCCTGCGTTTACTAGCCAGTATGGCTGTGGTATCCATGCGAAAAAGAGGCAAAAGGCGTCTATGTCCGGACATTCCAAATGGAGCTCGATCAAGCACAAGAAAGCCGCTGTCGACGCCAAACGCGGCAAGCTCTTCACCAAATTGATCCGTGAGATCACCACCGCCGCGCTCCACGGTGGCGGCGATGTGGACTCCAACCCCCGCCTGCGCACGGCCGTGGCCACGGCCAGGTCGCAGAGCATGCCCAACGACAATATCGAAAGGGCGATCAAGAAGGGGACCGGAGAGCTCGAGGGTAGCGAGTATGTAGAGAGCACCTACGAGGGCTACGGTCCCGGCGGCATGGCGGTTTTGCTCGAGACGCTGTCCGACAACAAGAACCGCACCGTGGCCGACGTGCGCCACATCTTCAGCAAGTACGGTGGCAACCTCGGCGAGGCCAACTGCGTGCGTTGGATATTCGATCGTGGCGGTCAGATTCGCGTACCCGCGGCCGGGACCGGTGAAGATGAGGTTTTCGAGCTGGCGGCCGAGGCCGGTGCCGAGGACGTTGCCGCCGACGAGGGGTTCTTCA
>PIVZ01001411.1 GCA_003354045.1 bacterium | reverse complement strand
TAGGTGTCCTGGTGGTCGACGAAAACCACCTCGTCGCCCACTGCCACGCTAGAGCGCTGATCGCGGGCCAGTCGCGACGGCAGGATGCAGCGATAGAAGCAGCCTTCGCTTTCCACCCGGCAGGAGCCGGAAGAGAGGGCCACGACAACCCCGAGATAGGTCTTGGTGTCTTTGTCTTGGTCGTGGGGGCGAGAATCGGAGGCGCCACGGCCGGTGGTGGCCCCGCCGGAGACGCCACGACCGGTGGCGGCTCCGCCCAGAGCGGTACCGGGCCGGTCGCGTTTGGGGCGTCTTCTGCGAGTCAGCTTTTTCATCGGCGAGCGGATTCTACCCTGCCTGGAGGATCCAGGGATGCCTCACTGCCTTTTTCCGATAGACTCCGCGTCCGTTTCGTCAGACCCTCCGCTGGTCCTCAAAGACCCCTTTTCCAGGAGCCCTACAGCCGCATGGAGCCCCCGACTGCTCCGGTCGAGCCCTCGTCGCCGTTCTATCGCGTCTTTCTTGCGGTCCTCGTGCTGGGGCTGGCGGCCCTTGTCTGGCACAACGCGGCCTCGATCTACCGACTTGTCGACCAGGCGCCACGGTTTCCTCAATGGGACATGGCTCACCGCGGCGTCGAGGGAATTCGCCTCGCGGAAGCGCTTCGCCAC
>PIVZ01001410.1 GCA_003354045.1 bacterium | reverse complement strand
GTGGCTTCCGATACTCGGAAGATTCGCGGCCATAGCAGCGAGTTGGGCCTCCCTCACGGGCACCGGCACGGTCTTGGTCGCCGTGGTCATTGCCGTCTTGGCTGCTGTGGTGATCGCGCGCAACCCTTTCCTCGGCGTGATCGTCTACCTCTGCACTTTTCTCTTCACCTATCCTGCTCCGCTGCGTGCTCTCATCTTCGGTAATATCACGATCAACAACGTGCTTGGGGTGTTGCTGCTACCGATGGTGCTCTACGGCACCATGCGCGACGGCCTGGGCTGGTTCACCAAGCTGAGACCGCTGGTGCTTCTGCTGCCCATCGGAGTGGTGTTGCTCACAGCCGGTACTCTTTACAACACCGAGATCGAACTGGCGGGTCAGGCCAGCCAGGAACTTCGTGCCGGCGTTGAGCGGGTCGTGGCCGGCCCGCCCCGTACCTCCGGGCCGCAGCTCATCTCTACTCGAGACGTGAGAATCCGTTTCATTACGCGTTACGTGTTTCTGATATTCGTAGCCTTCTTCGTCAGAACTCCTCGGCAGATGAAGGTGGTAGTCGGCGTCCTCGTCGCGGTGTTGTTGTTAACCATTCCGAACTTGACCACCGAGGCCGGCGCCGCCGGCTGGGGGAAGGGGCGACTGAGAGTCGCGGG
>PIVZ01000101.1 GCA_003354045.1 bacterium | reverse complement strand
CGGCCACCAGCACGGCCACCCGTTCACCGCTTCCACTGGCCAGCACCACCACCCCCGAGCCGAGCCGCTCGCGCACCCGGTCCGAGAGCGCGCGCAGGGCCTTGGGCTCCACACCCTCGACGGCGGCCACTACCACCTTGGCCCCGCCCAGGTCACGTGCACCGGCTAGCAGGCTTGCCGTGCGATCACCCGACTTGCCCTGCTCGGCACGCTCGAGTTTCTTCTCGAGCTCCTTGTGCTGGGCCAGCAGCTTCTCGACACGGGCGAGGGCATCGTCCTGACCGGTCTTCAGCAGCCGGCCGATGCTACGCAGAATCTCCTCGCGCTCGCGCACCACGTCCAGGGCTCCGCCGCCGCTCACCGCCTCGATGCGGCGGACACCTGCGGCCACGCCGCCCTCGGATCTCACCTGCAGGAGGCCGATGTCACCGGTACGCTCCACATGGGTTCCGCCGCAGAGCTCGACCGAATAGTCGCCCATCTTCACCAGCCGCACCACGTCTCCGTACTTCTCGCCGAAAAAGGCCAGCGCGCCTGCCTTGATGGCATCGTCGTAGGGCATCTCTTCGGTCGTGACGGACAGATTGGCGCGAATGGCCGCGTTGGCCTCAGTCACGATGTCCGCGAGCTTCTCCTCGGGAACCGGCCCGTCGTGGTTGAAGTCAAAGCGCAGGTGCTCGCGGTCCACAAGAGAGCCTTGCTGATGAACGCCCTCGCCGAGATGGTTGCGAAGCGCGGCGTGCAGGACGTGCGTGGCCGAGTGATTGAGGCGTATGGCCTGGCGGCGCTCGCCGTCTATCTCGAGCTCGATCCCCTGGCCTACCGCAAAACGCCCCTTGCCGATGCGCGCGTGATGGATGACGACGTCGGGCGCGGGTTTCTGTGTCTCTACGACTTCGGCAACAGAGCCGTCGGCGGCGCGCAGGGTGCCTATGTCGCCGACCTGGCCGCCCGACTCTCCGTAAAACGGCGTGAGAAGGGTGACTATCTCGACTTCCTCGCCTTCCTCGGCCGCGTCGATGAGCTGGCCGCCGCGGGCCATGGCCGCGATCTCGGATTCGGCTGCCGTCTCGAACGGGCCGGCAAAGCTTACACCACCGCGCTCGCGCACGGCCGAGGCAAGCAACGTGTAGTCGCGACCGGTCTGGCGGGCCGCATGGGCTCCTCGCCCCCGCTCGCGCTGCTCCTCGAGGGCCTCCTTGAAGCCCGCCTGGTCGAGTTCCAAACCACGGCTGCGCAGGATGTCCTCGGTCATGTCGATCGGAAAGCCGTAGGTGTCTTTGAGTCGGAAGGCCATCTCGCCCGGAAGCGTCTTGGCTCCGGAAGGCAACCTGGCCACGGCCTCGTCAAGATGCACGAGGCCGCGTTCGAGCGTGTCCGCGAAGCGCTCCTCCTCGCCACGCACCGTGTCGGCAATGTGCTCGCGCGCCGCCTCGAGCTCGGGGAAGGCCTGGCCGAGAGACTCTACCACGCGCTCGCAGACCCGGTAGAAGAACGGCTCGCCGAGGCCGAGGCCCTTGCCGTGGCGGGCGGCGCGCCTGAGCAGGCGCCTGAGAACATAGCCACGACCGTCGTTGCTCGGCTCGATACCGTCGGCGACCATGAAGGAGACCGCACGGCTGTGATCGGCCAGCACTCGGAAAGACACGTCGGCCTCGTGCTCGGCCCCATAGGCGCGGCCGCTAAGCTCCTCGGCAGTGGCGATGAGGGTGCGCAGCAGCGAGCCGTCGTAGTTGCCATCCACGTGCTCGAGGAGGGCGGCAACACGCTCGAGCCCCATGCCCGTGTCCACGTGCTTGGCCGGCAACTCGTGCAGCTCCCCGGCCTCGTCGCGGCTGTACTGGATGAAGACCAGGTTCCAGAGCTCGATGTAACGGGCGCAGCCGACGTTTACCGCGCAGGTGTGGCCGGCTACGTGGCCCATATCACAGCTCCCCTCGCCGCGGTCGATGTGAATCTCGGAACACGGGCCGCATGGCCCGACCTCGCCCATCTCCCAGAAGTTGTCCTTCTCATCGTGGCGCTGGACGCGATCGTCGGGCAGCCCCGCGATCTTCTTCCACAGCTTCTCGGCCTCGTCGTCGGTGTTGTAGACGGTGGCGTAGAGCTTGTCCTTCGGCAGGCCCCAGACTCCGGTCAGCAGTTCCCAGGCCCACTCGATCGCCTCGGCCTTGTAGTAGTCGCCGAAGGACCAGTTGCCGAGCATCTCGAAAAGCGTGTGGTGATAGGTGTCGCGGCCGACCTCCTCGAGGTCGTTGTGCTTGCCGGATATGCGCAGGCACTTCTGGCTGTCCGCTATACGGGGATGGGACGGCTCGGCCAGCCCGAGGAACACGTCCTTGAATTGCACCATGCCGGCGTTGGTGAACATCAGCGTGGCGTCGCCGACCGGCACGATCGGTGCGCTCGGCACGATCAGATGCCCTTTCGACTCGAAGAACTCTAGGAAGCTTCGACGGACCTCGGAACCCTGCATGGAGTCGAACGTGATTATAAGGAAACGTCTAGCAAGTCACACACGAGGGATTCCGGGAAGCCGCGGTCGAGCAAATGCCGGTAGGCCGCGGCGCGAACCCTGTCTCCCCGAGTCTGGCCGTCCGTGGAACCTTCTCCGGCCGCACCCTTGCGGCCCAAGCCCGCCTCTCTCCTGGCGCGCGCCTCGTCGAGAGAGACCACCACCGAGCCGCCCGTCTCCCGTTCCTGCCCCGTGGCGCCGGCCGACGGACCGGCGGTCATACCGCGCGAGCGCATGAAACGTTCGAGTTGGACGCTGGCACGCTCCCGCTCGCTGGCGCTGTCGATCACCTCCGAGACCGCTGCATGAGCCACCGCCGACTCGATGCCACGCTCGACGAGTTCCTTCTCGATACGAACGCTCCCGTATCCGCCGGTCTCGAAGCGGCGGCGTGCATAGGCCTCGGCGTAGGCGCCGTCGTCTACCAGATCGAGCTCGCCCAAACGGGCCATGGCGCGCTCGGCCGCCTCCTCGCCAAACTTCTCGATGAGCCGCCCGCGCAGCCGTGCCGCGCTCGAGGGACGGCGGGCCAGTGTGGCCAGCGCCGCCTCGAGCGCCGCGGCGGCGCGACTGGCGGCATCGTCTACTTCGTTGCCGCCCGGTCCCGAACCGACTCTCTTACTTGGCGGCACGCGCCTTCTTGGCTCCCCTTGCCTTGGCGGGCGCTTCGCTCGAACCACCTTCGACTACGGTCAGAGCAGGGCCCGCCGGTGTGAGATCGAGCGCCTCTCTCAGCTTGGCCTCCACCTCGATGCGAATGTCCTTGTGCTCGCGCAGGAACTCGCAGCAGTTGTCGCGCCCCTGGCCGACTCGGTCGCCGCCGTAGGAGTACCAGGAACCGCTCTTCTCGATGATGCCCAGCTCGACTCCAAGATCGAGGAACTCGCCGACCTTGTTGATTCCGGTCCCGTAGAGGATGTCGAACTCGGCCTCACGGAAAGGCGGCGCCACCTTGTTCTTCACGACACGCACGCGAGTACGGTTGCCTACAGATTGGTCGCCGTGCTTGATCGCGGCGATGCGGCGAATGTCGAGCCGCACCGAAGCGTAGAATTTCAGTGCGTTGCCACCGGTGGTGGTCTCGGGACTGCCGAACATGACGCCTATCTTCATGCGGATCTGGTTGATGAAGATCACGACGCAGTTCGAGCGCGCGATGGTGCCGGCGAGCTTGCGCAACGCCTGCGACATGAGACGCGCCTGCAGCCCCATGTGCGAGTCTCCCATCTCTCCCTCGATCTCGGCGCGCGGCACCAGGGCGGCCACGGAGTCGATGACGAGGATATCGATGGCGCCGCTGCGCACCAGAGTCTCGGTGATCTCGAGGGCCTGCTCGCCGTTGTCCGGCTGGGAGATCAGCAACTCGGAGGTGTGCACTCCGAGCTTGCGCGCATAGTTCACGTCGAGGGCGTGCTCGGCATCTACAAACGCCGCCACACCGCCGCGCTTCTGACTCTGCGCAATCGTCTCGAGCGCGAGTGTGGTCTTACCGGAGGACTCCGGGCCGTAGATCTCGACTACCCGGCCGCAGGGGAGCCCACCGACACCGAGCGCCACGTCGAGGCCCAACGAGCCCGTGGGCACGCTCGGTACGTCTTGCTTCTCTTCGTCACCGAGCCGCATCACCGATCCCTTGCCGAACTGCTTCTCGATCTGGTCCACCGCCAATTCCAATGCCTTCTTCTTGTCTTCCACTGACATCTTCCTCTCTCCTTCTCCGTCTCCGTTTCCGTTTCCGTTTCTATCCCGCTCTACCCCGCAAGCCTCACCTGAAACGGCGACTCGTGGTGTTTCATGCAGGCATACTCTCCGTTATCGGGTCATCCCCGTCTACCTGGAACCGGCTCGCGCCACGCTCACGGCGACCAGCCCAGTCCTGGCTTTTCACCTGCCTCATTTGTCTCGGTGCCGCCTCGTAACCGACCGCTCTCCAGACCTACCCGTACGAGCCGGGTGTAGGTGGCGCCACTGCGGCCGAGCTCGCTCTTGTAGAGGCCCACGCTCTCCACCGTTCCACTGCCCAAGGATCTCTCCCGCATCGATTCGACCACCTCAACGAGCGGCTGGGCGCTTTCCGGGCGGTCGCCCTCTGCGCCCTTGCGGTCGCGCACGCGGCCGATCGTCAAATGGGCCAGAAACGGGCGCTTCTCGCGCTCGAAGCCGAGCGTCGCCATCCCGTTTTCGACCCGCTCGGCCAGACGCCCGAGGGCTCCATCGTCGCGGACCTCGGCCGCAACGACACGCGGCCTGCCGTGGGCCGGAAGCCTGATGAGTCCACCGGCCTCCACCTCCGTCGCGTGCACACCGGCAACCGCCGCGGCCAAGGCCTCGCCTATCTCGGCTACGCGATCTGCAGCCACGTCGCCGAGAAACTTCAGCGTTACGTGCCAGCTCTGCGGCCGGCTCCACGTAACCCGCGTCCCGCGCGGTGGGTGCGTGTTTTCAAGTTCCTCGATCACTCTACGTAAAGCCTCTTCAATCTCCTCGCCTACTTTCACCGCAATGAAGCAGCGTAGCGGCTTCGCTTTCTCTCCATCGACCTCTCTATCGGCCGTTCTATCGACCCCTCTATCAACCACCGGCGCCTCTCCGTTCTCCCGTGCGATCGCGCGCGCTGAAGTCAGAGCCGAGCGGATCGAGCCCGAGCAGCTCGCGCCGAATCCAGTCGAGCGCCACCTGGGAGGTGAGCACCTTGATCCACTCGCGGCTTCCCCACAGCAGGTACATACGCGCGCACGCGCTCCAACCGTCGCTCACGTCCCTGTGGCGGGTGGCCAGAGCAATGGCCACCGTGCCCACCGGCTTCTCGTCGGTGCCGCCGCCGGGGCCGGCAATACCAGTGGTTGCCACGCCTATATCGGCACCGGTCATGCGGCAGATGCCGAGCGCCATCTCGCGAGCGGTCTCCTCGCTGACGGCCCCGTGCTCGTCCAAGGTCGCGGTGGCAACGCCCAGGCCCTGTTGTTTCAAATCATTGCTGTAGGCGACAAGCCCACCCATGTAATAGTCCGAGCTTCCTGCCACGTCGGTGATACGGCTGCCGATGAGGCCGCCGGTGCACGACTCGGCCGTGGCCAGCGTCTTACCGCTCTTGCGCAGCATCTCGCCGACGACATCTTCCAAGCCCGCCTCGCCCTCGGCGTAGACGGCCGCTCCGAGCCGGTCTCTCACTTCGGCGGCCAGCCGCTCGAGCCGTTGCCCGGCCTCCGGCATGGAGCCGGTTACGGCGATGCGTACGGCGATCTTCGGAAAGCTGGCGCGAAAGGCCAGGCGGCCTTGGTCGGGCGGAACCGCTCCCGAGAGCATCTCGTCGAGGGCCGACTCCGGGAGTCCAAAAGTCTGAAAGGTCTTGGCAACAACGGTCACGTCCGGCTCGGTGCGTCCGAGCACCCACGGGATGACCTGCTCATCAAGCATCGGCTTCATCTCGCGGGGCACGCCCGGCAGCGCCACCGCCACCGGCCGCCGGCGGCCGCCGGTCATCGTCAACCTGTAGCCCGGGGCTGTCCCGAGCTCGTTGGCGATCACTTCGGCACCGGCCGGGATCATGGCCTGCTTGAGATTGTTCTCGGGCATGGGACGGCCGCGGCGCGTGAACATCTCGCGGATGCGCTCGGCTTCGACCTCGTTCATGACGAGCTCGACGCCGGCCACCGTCGCCACCGTCTCGTTGGTCAGATCATCGATGGTCGGGCCGAGACCGCCGGTCGAAACCACCAGGTCGGCCTGCTCGAGAGCGCCCTGCCAGGCCCAGTTCATGCGCTCGACGTCGTCGCCGACGGTCGTAATGCTCACGACCTCGACGCCGGCCCCGGCCAGACGGTCGGCGATATATGATGCGTTGGTATCGACCGTACGGCCGCCGACGAGCTCGTCGCCCGTGGATATGATCGCCGCTGTCTTGATGAACCCGCCCATGACTTTCGCCTTTTATACGCTCTCCGGCGAGTGATTTCGAGTCCACGGCGATTTTTCGTGCATTTTTCTCCAGGCTGCCGCTTTCTCTAGGCCGCCGCGCTCAGCCAGTCGATCAGCCGCACGGTCAGGTTGGCGTAGAGGCCGGCCAGCAGGTCGTCGGCCACCACGCCCACACCGCCCGGCAGCCTTTCGGCCTGCCGCACGGGCGGCGGCTTGAGGATGTCGAAGAAGCGAAAGGCCACGAAGGCCAGGCCGAGCGTGCGCAGATCGGCCGGCAAGAAGGCCATGGTGACGAAGAAGCCGACGACCTCGTCGATCACCACCTGGCGCGGGTCGCCGGCATCGAAAAGCTCGCAGCAGCGCCCGGCCGACCAGACGGCCGCGGCGACGGCAACGACCAGCACGGCCAGGTAGCCGCCGACGGTGCGCTCGCACAAGGTGGCAAGCGGGATGGCCAGGAGAAGGCCGGGTAGGGTGCCGACGGTACCCGGCACCAAAGGCGCGTAGCCCGCATAGGCGCCGGTCCCTATGAACCGCGCCAAAGCATCTAGTGGCTGACTTTGCCGCTGCAACCGCTGTCCTCCCGGCGGCCGAAGCTACGGCCGCTCGGCTAGGCGCGCAAGCTCTTTAGGCACAACACGGCGGCAGGGAGGGGCTGGTGGGGGCGAGAAGAAGAGCGGCGGCTCAGTCGAACTGCTCGGGGCAGTCCAGCTCGATGGCCTGGCCGACTGCGGCCTTCAGGGTAATGAGAGAATCCGTGGTGCTAAGATCCTGAGAGTTGTTTACGTCGCACTCGCACAGGTAGCACTCCCTGGACCCGACGGCGGCGTTGAGCACAAACAGTGCATCGGTCGTGGTGGGGTCCTCCGAGTTCCGGAAGCGCGATACCGGCGCGCCGCAGGCACACTGGGTGATGCGGAACACCTCGAAGCTGCCGTCTGCGTTGCCCGAGGCGAAGTCGCAGTCGGCGTGCGCGAGAACCTCCAAACCGGCGCGGTTGGCGCCGGTGGCGTAGGCGTCGCAGTCGCTGCCGTCGGTGAGCTGCGCGGGCACCGGCACGGCGCGCGCGTTAGCGACTGCGAAGATCTCGGAGCTCTCGTCGGCGTTGGTCGCGAGTGGGTCGCAGTAGCTGGTGTAGGCGACTGCGGCACCGTCGCCACTCAGGAGTGGCATCGCGCTCTCGCAGGCCGAGGCGCCATCGTCGTCGCTGAGCTGGGTGACGACACCTGTTTCGACGACGAATATCTCCTCGCTCTCGTCTGTGTTGTCACCGGTGAAATCGCAGTCGCTCTCGAAGGCCACCACTGCTCCGTCTTCGTTGCTGGCAGGCTCGATGCTGCCGCAGATGTCATCGCCGGCCGTGGTGAGCTGGGTGACGGCCCCTTGATCGGTTACCTGGAAGATCTCCAAGGCAAAGTCCTCGTTACCGCCCGTAAGGTCGCAGTCCGACTCGAAGGCGACGAGGTCGCCGGTAGCGTTGCTGCTGGCGTTGGCGCTGTCGCAAAGGGCCGTGGCATCGGCTGTGAGCTGGGTGACTACGCCCTGGTCGGTTACCTGGAAGATCTGGCCCGTGAAATTGGGGTTGGCACCGGTGTAGTTGCAGTCGCTATCGAAGCTGACGAGACCTCCGGCATCGTTCACCGAGGGGGCCAGATTGATGCAATTGAACAAGTCGGTCAGCTGCGTCGTTGCCGCTTGCCCGGAATCGTAGCGGAAAAGCTCGATGTTGCCGTCGGCGTTGCTGCCGGTCACGTCGCAGTCCGACTCGAATACGAGGATGTCGCCATCCTCATCGAGCACCGGCGTGGTGTTCTGACAGTCGGCCGTGTCGGTGATCTGCTCCGCCGTGCCCGCGCCGGCAATGCGGAAGATCTCGCTGTTGCCGTCGGCGTTGCCACCGGTCAAATCGCAATCTGATTCGAAGGCGGCAACCCCACCATCGCGGCTGGTGGCCGGGTTGAAGCTGCCACAGCCTGATTCGCTCTGGTCATCGGTGAGCTGGGTGACGATTATCTGGGCGGACGCCGGCGCCGCCGCCAAAGCGGTAAGGCCAACGGCAAGCAACGTTGCCAGCAATGAGCAGTTAGAGGTCACGGACAAGGGACTCGAGATTACCCGATATCGCCGTAGGTTAGCCACCTTCGATGAGGGTTGTCCAGCGCAAATCAGCGGTCCGAATCGACGCCGCACGCGCTTGCGCCACAGCCGCGATCGGCGGAATCTGCGCATGGCCCCGAGCCCGCGGGCGAAGGAAGGTCAGCGCTGACCTCGGCCGGCCCTGCGGCGTGCCGCTCAGGTGCACCCAACGGCCGGCCCGACGCAGGATCCAGCCGGTTTGGCGGGCACGGCCGATAAAGAAGGGAGAAGACTGCCAGCAGTGAACAAAGAGCTCGAAGTGGCCATCAAGGCCGCCCGCGAGGGCGGCGCCATCGTCCGCAAGTACTACAAGGGTGACTACGAGGTCGAGGAGAAAGCTCCGGACAATCCGCTCACCGTGGCCGATACCGAGGCCGATGAGGCCATCAAACGCACTTGCCTCGAGGCCTTCCCCACCGACGGCTGGCTCTCCGAAGAGACCAGGGACTCGCCCGCACGACGCTCCAAGTCGCGCGTCTGGATAGTCGATCCTCTGGACGGCACCAAGGAGTTCATCGACCAGATCCCGGAGTTCTGTGTGTGCGTGGCACTTGTCGTGGACGGCGTGGTGCAAGTCGGGGTCTCTTACAATCCCGTCGAAGATCTGCTGTTTGCCGCCGCTCGCGGACGCGGCACCATGCTAAACGGCGAGCAGGTTCGCTGCACGGCGCAGACAACTCTGGCAGAGGCAGAGATCCTGGCGAGCCGCTCGGAGAGCAAGCGCGGCGAGTGGGCGGACTACAAGGCCCTGATGCGGGTCAAGCCGACCGGCAGCGTGGCCTACAAGTTCGCGCTGGTTGCAGCCGGCCGCGCCGACGCGACCTTCTCGCTCACGCCGAAGAACGAATGGGATATCTGTGCCGGTACCATGCTCGTGGAAGAGGCCGGCGGCGTAGTCACCGACCGCTACGGCAAGCCGCTGACCTTCAACAACGAAAAGACTCTGCTGCCAGGATTGATCGCCGCCGGCGCCGGGCTCTGGGGACCCATACGCGACGTCATTCGCGAGAAGAGCGGCGAGTGAAGAAATGAAGAAATGGGGACGGGTACCGTTTTCCTCCTAGGAAAACGGTACCCGTCCCCATTTCTTCAGAGAAGCTCGTCGGCCGAGGCCAGGACTATTGCGCTGCCGGTCTCTTCGGCTCTTGCGTAGGCCGCGTCCACGCTCACGAGATTGCGATTGAAACGCTCGAGCTGCGCGCCCGCGAGTGATCGCGAACGCGGCATGCTGGCGCTGAGCGGATTGATGTACTTGCCGCTCTTGTACATCACGAAGTGAAGATGCGGCCCGGTGGCCAGACCCGAGGAGCCGACGCCACCGATTATCTGACCTTTCTTGACCATCTGTCCCGGCTTCAGCCCCGAGGCGATGCGCGAGAGATGCGAGTAACCGGAATCGTAAACGCCGTCGTGGCGTATCTTGACGAAACGGCCATTGCCGCCCTTCCATCCGGCAAGCAGAACCTTGCCATCTGCAACCGAGCGCACCGCCGTGCCTGTGGGCGCCGCGAAATCGACACCTTGGTGCGGCTTGCGTCTCTTCAAGACCGGATGATAGCGACCCGCCGAGAAGTGTGAGGATATGCGCGTGAAGGCCACCGGGTAGCGCAGGAAGTCGCGGCCGAGAGACTGGCCGTGGCGGTCGTAGTAGCCGCCCCGATCGTCGTCGGGGTGCTTGAAGTAGATCCCCTCGTGCGTCTTGCGGCGGCTGTCTATCTGAACGGCAAGCACACGTCCGGAAATCTTGCGCGCACCCTCGGCACGCTCGAACTCTTCGTATACTACCTTGAAGCCGGCGCCGGGCCTGAGGTCGGTGGCAAAGTTGATGTCCCAGCCGAGGATCTCGGCAACCTCCGAGATGATCTTGTCGGGCACGTTGGCATCGGCCGCGGCCGTGTAGAAGCTGCTGACCACGCGGCCCTTGACGACCCTGAGGCTGCGGTCGAGCGCGACCGGCTCGCGCGCCGCCACTACCGACTCGTCCTCGCGCTTGGCCACCAGATTGGTGGCGGGATCGATCTCCATCTGCAGGCTCAAAACGCGGTTGCTGGCGTTGTCCACCAGCATCGTCAGTCTCTGCCCGACGAAGACGTTGTTAATGTTGTAGACCTTGCGAGTGGCCTTGATCCAATGCTGGGCCTCGCCGGCGCTTATCCCGTGCGAGGTGAATACCTCGGAGATCGTCTCGCCCGGTACGATCCTGTGGTTGATCTCACGGTAGTAGGGAACGGTGTGCGCACCCGCTTCCTCCCAGCCCTGGCGATGACGGGGCCGGGCTGCGTCGTCGCGAATGACGGTACCGGCGCTTTCGAGCTCGATCACCGGACGGCCCGGCTCGGTCAGCGCCACCCGTGTGGGCGCCGCGACCATCGTCTGCGCGGGCTGCTCTATGCTCTCTGCCAAACGGGCGACTTGGTAGCCGCTGAAGGCGAGCACGCAGCCGCACAATCCGAGCACCAACGCCCTTGCTGTATTGAGACCACCCCTGGCTGGCACCTTCTGCATCCCCACACTTCTCCCTACACACCCAGCGCTCGTGAGGCCACTCCGAAATG
>PIVZ01000100.1 GCA_003354045.1 bacterium | reverse complement strand
CGTATTGCCGCTGCGGTTGCTTCCAGCTCTTCGGCCGAGGCCAGCCCGTATGCCCACTGGCCAGAGTCGCCCGCGGCCAACGAGCCGAGATCGGCGACGACGACGCGTGCCCCTTCACGGGCAAACGCCTCGGCAATGCCCCGGCCGATTCCCCGTGCGGCTCCGGTAACGATGACGGTTCGTCCTTCTACATCCATCGGAAACTCCTGTTGGCGTGAGAACCGAGGCAGCATGTCAGCAGAGCAGAGTTGATTCCAGGCGCGACATCCCGTGTGGCAGATACAGACGCGCACGGCTTCCCCATCGAACTCATGAACTTCGGCGTGGAGTGACGATCAACCAGTTTTTCGGATTGGCCACAATGCCGGCACTCGCCAGCACTGACGCCCACGCCCAGTACGCCGGATACACTAACCGGCCAGTACGATGATTGCAGCACGAGCGCGTGTTGCGCTCGTGCCGGCGGGCAAGCTGGCCTACCTACAGGGACTCTGATAGCGATGGTCGTTCCTGAGGAAGCCAATGGGATGGCCTGATGTCTGAGAGAGTCGTTCGCCCCGCCGGTGACGAGCTTGCGCGCACGCGTGCCGAGCGGGCCCGTGCCATTTCGGATGCCGGCGGCATCGAGAAGGCCATTGGCTCGGGCGCCCTACCCGGGATCGTTGACATCACGGTGTCCGAAGCACTCGTGCTCGGCCTCTTGCGCCAAGGTGTGAGCACCTTCGTCAGCGTACTCGGCCACGGTTCCACCGAAATAGGCGAAGTCCTACGCATATACGGGCAGACTGGCCTGGTCCGCACCTTCGGCGTGCGCAACGAGATCGAGGCCTCGCACGCGGCAGCCGCGCTGCGTTGGGTAACGGGGCAGAAGGCAGCGGTGATTACCTCGATCGGCCCCGGGGCCTTACAGGCCGTGGCGGCCTCGTTGGCGCCGGCCAGTGACGGGATCGGCCTCTGGTACCTCCTCGGCGACGAGTCGAGCGAGGACGAGGGGCCGAACATGCAGCAGATTCCGAGGCACGAGCAGCAGCTCTTCCTGCGCCTGTGCTCGTCTCTGGGAGATGCCTACAGTCTGCACACGCCCGGCGCCCTGGCTACTGCACTGCAGCGGGGGCTGATCGCGACAGACCATCCGTACCGTGCCGGTCCTTTCTTCCTGTTGATGCCGCTCAATACCCAGCCAGCCTTCATGCCCGGCTTCAATGTGGCCGAGCTGCCGCTGGGGACACCTCCCGCGGCCGGCGCGGCGCGTGACGACGGTCGCTACGAGGAAGCCGTAGAGAGCCTGTCGAGAGCCAGGCGGGTGGTGGTCAAGATCGGTGGCGGAGGCCGCGACGCGGGAGAGCAGTTGGCGGATTTTCTCGAGCTGACCGATGCGGTGGCCGTGCTCAGTCCGGGCGCCAGCGGGGTGTTGCCACATTCTCATCCGCGCAACATGCTGGTGGGCGGCAGCAAGGGATCGCTGTGCGGCAACTTTGCGATGGAGGAGGCCGACCTGCTGCTAGCGGTCGGCTCGCGCTTCGTGTGCCAGAGCGACTGTTCGCGCACCGGCTATCCCCACGTCGAGCACGTAATCAACGTCAACGCAGACATGCATGCGGCGCTCCATTATCATCGTACGACTGCTCTGGTAGGAGACGCGGCGACGACGCTGGCACTGCTCAATGACAAGCTGCGTGAGGCAGGTGGGAACGCGGGCGCCGGTTCGGATTGGCTCGAGCGCTGTCGCGAGAAGCGCGAGGAGTGGGACCGCTTCGCACGCGAGCGCTACGACAATCCGGTTCTCCACGACGAGGTGTGGGGCAAGAAGGTGCTCACGCAGCCGGCGGCGATCAAAGTCGCCACCGACTGGGCCAGGTCACGGGAGGCCGTGACCTTCTTCGATGCCGGCGATCCACAGGCCAACGGCTTTCAAGTTGTAGAGGACGACCGCGTAGGACGTACGTTTACCGAGACCGGCGCCAGCTACATGGGGTTTGCCACCTCGGCACTGTTGGCCACCGCGCTTGCCGAGAAACCGTTTTACGCGCTGGCCATCACCGGCGATGGCTCGTTCACCATGAACCCACAGGTGCTCATCGATGGAGTCGCCCACGGCGCGCGCGGCTGTGTACTGCTGCTCGACAACCGCCGGATGGCGGCAATATCCGGCTTGCAGATTGCCCAGTACGGGGCCGATCACGCTACCGCCGACAGCGTCGAGGTGGACTACATTGCCTGGGCGGGCGCGGTTGCGGGGGTGCAGGCCATCGATGGAGGCACCAGCCCGGAGAGCCTGATCGAGGCTTTGGAAAAGGCGCATGGCTACGATGGGCTGTCTTTGATCCACGTCCCGGTCTATTTCGGTCCGGACCCACTCGGCGGCATGGGTGTGTTCGGACGCTGGAACGTGGGTAACTGGGTGGAGGAGACCCAGGCTTTGCGTCACGAGATCGGGCTGTGAAGCATCGGTGTTGATACATGCAGACTGACGAGAAGATCCCCAGAGAGATGTACATAGGCGGCGAGTGGGTCGCGGCCAGTGACGGCAATCGTATGGACGTGATCGATCCGGCCACGGAGGAGGTGATCGACAGCGTCCCGGTGGCCACCGCAGAGGATCTCGACCGTGCACTCGAGGCGGCCCGTTCGGGTTGGCAGAGCTGGCGCGAGGTCGATGCCTGGAGCCGCAGCGCGGTGGTGCGCAAGATAGGCGAGTTGTTGCGTGAGCGGACCGACGTGATTGCGCGGACGATGACAGCCGAGCAAGGCAAGCCTCTGGCCGAAGCCGCGGGCGAGGTGGGCGGCGCTGCCGATTCGTTCGACTGGCACGCCGACGAGGCCCGGCGCATCTACGGCCGCATAATAGACGGCCCTTCGCGTGATCATCGGCTGCTCGTAATCCGTCAGAGCATCGGGCCGGTTGCGGCCTTCACGCCCTGGAATTTCCCGATCCTGCTGCCGTCGCGCAAGATCGCGCCTGCACTTGCGGCCGGCTGCTCGATCATCCTCAAGCCGGCTGAGGAGACCCCGCGAACCGCGCTCCTGCTTGCCGAGTGCTGCGCTGAAGCCGGTGTGCCGGCCGGGGTGGTAAACGTGGTGACCGGCAACCCGGCCGAGATAAGCCGGCACCTGCTCGCCTCGGATACAATTCGCAAGGTCAGCGTGACGAGCTCGGTGCCGGTCGGTAGGGAAGTCCTGCGCAACGCGGCCGAAGGCATCAAGCCGGTCACCCTCGAGCTCGGCGGTCACTCCCCGGTGCTGGTGTTCGCGGATGTCGATCCCGCGGCCGCCGCCGAGGTATGCGCGCGCGGGAAGTTCCGCAACAACGGCCAGGTGTGCATCGCCGCCAGCCGGTTTTACGTGCATGAGAAGATCGCGGCGGCGTTTACCGAGCGCTTCGTCGCGGTCGTAGAATCCCTGCGTGTGGGCAACGGCCGCGACGAAGGCGTGGACGTCGGCCCGCTGTCGAACGCTCGCCGGCTGGAAGCGGCCGAGTCTCTGGTGGCCGACGCGGTCGCCAAGGGCGCCGAGGTAAAGACGGGCGGCTGCCGGCCACCCGAGTTCGAGCGCGGCTTCTTCTACCGGCCCACGGTGCTTGGCAACGTGGACACGTCGATGCGGATAATGAGCGAAGAGCCGTTTTGCCCGGTCGCGCCGATTGCCACCTTCGCGAGCTTCGACGAGGCCATCGAGAAGGCCAACTCGACCGAGTTCGGCCTGGCCGGCTACGTGTTCACCAATGACACCAAGACAGCCTTTCTCGCCGCCGAGCAGCTCGACGTGGGCATGGTCGGGGTAAACGAGCTGGTGCTTGCCACTGCCGATGTGCCCTTTGGCGGCATAAAACTATCCGGCTACGGTCGCGAGGGCGGCAGCGAAGGTATGGGCTCCTATACCGTGGCCAAATATATAAAGTTGAAATTGTAGCTCCCGGCCGAAGCATGTCTTCCAAGCGATCGACCAAAGAACCCTCGGGCATTGACCGCGATCTGACCTCCTATGGCGACATGGAGTTCAGTCGCTACATGCGGCGCGCCTTTCTGGCCTCGGCAGGCTACGATGCCGCCGATCTCGATCGCCCCGTCGTCGGTATCGTAGACACCTCCTCCGACTACAACACCTGTCATCGCCAGATGCCCGAGTTGGTGACGGCGGTAAAGCGTGGCGTGTTGCAGGCCGGCGGCCTGCCCTTCGCGTTTGCCAGCAGCTCGTGGAACGAGATTCTCACCTCACCCACCACCATGCTTTACCGCAACCTGCTGGCCATGGAGACCGAGGAGCTGGTGCGCGCCCAGCCCATGGACGCGGTGGTGATGCTCGGCGGTTGCGACAAGACCGTGCCGGCGCAGCTGATGGCCGCGGCCTCCGCCGACGTGCCGACGGTGATGGTCGTAACCGGTCCGATGCGTACCGGAAGCTGGCGCGGCGAGCGTCTCGGTGCCTGCACCGACTGCCGCCGCTACTGGGCGGAATTTCGTGCCGGCCGCATGGACGAGGCGGAAATCCGTGAGGTGGAGAGTTCTCTGTGCGCCACCGCGGGGACCTGTGCCGTCATGGGCACGGCCTCGACCATGGCATGTCTGTGTGAGGCATTGGGTCTGATGTTGCCGGGCGGCGCCGGTCCGCCTGCGGGGAGCGCCGAACGGCTGCGTCACGCGGTGGCCTCGGGCCGCCGTGCCGTGGCCCTTGCCGGTGAGTGCTTGCGGCCCTCGGACATCCTGGTGCCCGCGGCGTTTCGGAATGCCATAAGGGTGCTCGCCGCGCTCGGCGGTTCGACCAACGCCATCGTGCATCTGGCGGCGATAGCGGGCCGCGCAGGATATCGGCTCACACTGGACGAGGTTGACGAAATTGCCGCCGGCGTTCCGGTGCTGGTGGACTGCAAGCCGGCCGGCTCGGGCTACCTGGAAGATTTCGACCGCGCCGGCGGCATGCCGGTATTGATGGGAGAGCTCGAGCAGCTACTGGAGCCGGAACCGCGAACCGTCGGTGGCAAGACGATCGGTGAGATTCTCGAAAGCGCGCCCGAGCGGGGCGCCTGGCAGCAGACGATTCGCGCGATGAACGACCCGCTGGCAGCGGCCGGCGGCTTGAGAGTCTTGCGCGGCAGTCTCGCGCCCGACGGTGCAGTGATAAAGGTAGCGGCCGCATCTGCGGATCTGCTCGCGCACCGCGGCCCTGCCGTCGTCTTCGAGTCTCCCGAGCACGTGGCCACCGCCATCGACGATCCGCAGCTTGCCATTACCCCGGAGCACGTCCTGGTTCTACGCAATGCGGGGCCGGTTGCGGCCGGTATGCCGGAGGCAGGCGCATTGCCGATCCCGAGCTACCTCGCCGCCAAGGGCGTAAAGGACATGGTGCGCGTCTCGGACGCGCGCATGAGCGGGACCGCCTACGGAACGATAGTGCTGCACTGTGCGCCGGAGGCTGCGGTCGGTGGGCCGCTGGCTCTGGTGAAAGACGGGGATACGATCGAGCTCGATGTCGGCAAAAGGCGCCTCGAGCTGCTGGTTGAGGATGGCGAGCTTGCCGCGAGGCGCGCCGAATGGACGCCGCCCGAGCTTCCGAAGCGCGGCTGGCGAAGGCTCTACGCCGAGCACGTCATGCAGGCCAACGAAGGCGCCGATCTCGACTTCTTGGCCGAGCGTGACGACTGATGCCACGGGCGAGTGTGACTCGAAGAGCACCAGCGAAAGGAGAGGAATTCAATGAACTGTGAACTCAAGCTGTCGGGAGGCCGGGTGATCGATGGTAGCGGAGCGGTCGCTTTCAAGGCCGACGTTGCGGTGACCGATGGTGCGATCTCGGCGATTGGCGATCTCGCGGGATTGGAAGCCGCGCAGACAATAGACTGCTCGGGCAAGACCATTACCCCCGGCTTCATCGACATCCACAGTCACGCCGACTTCTACCTACCTTCTGCCGACCACGGGGTCTTGCTGGAGCCTTTCATCCGCCAGGGCATGACGTCGTTCGTGGGCGGCAACTGTGGTTTCAGTCCGGCACCTATCAACGATCTGAGTCGAGAGGCGGTCGGCGAGGCCAGCAAGCTCATGGGTGACGAACCGCTCGAGATTCGCTGGCAAACAATGGCGGAGTTTCTCGACTTTCTGGATGGCAACGGCGTGGCATTGAACATTGCCGAGCTGGTCGGCCACGGGACGGTGCGCTCGGCAGTGACCGGTCCGCTTACTGTGGACGCGCCCAACGCCGATGAGCTGGCCGAGATGGAACGGATGACTCGTCAGGCCCTCGATGACGGTTGCGTGGGGGTGAGCACCGGTCTTGGCTACCCGCCTGGGATCTTCTCAGGAGAAGAAGAGCTGACGGAGTTTGCCCGCTGGGCCGCACGCGACTCCAAACTGTTCACTTCGCATCTGCGCGCCTATAGCTGGATCAGCCCTGTTTACCAGAGCGACCCGAGCCAGAGCCCACACAACATCGAGGCCATAAAAGAAGTTCTCAACATCGCCAAGGCGGCCGGCGTCAAGCTTCAGCTAAGCCATCAGATCTTCGTGGGAAGAAACACCTGGCCCAATCACGCGGATGCGATCGCGGCCATAGAAGAGGCCCGCGAGGACGGTCTCGACGTGGCCTTCGACGCCTTCCCGTATACGGCGGGCAATACGACCGCCAGCGTGCTGTTCCCTCCCGAGCTCCTTCCCGATCTGGAAAACGTCCTGGCCGATCCCGAGCAGTTGAACGCCATGCGTGCTTTGGGTGACATGATGTTCGGTCAGATCGGTTTCAGTCTGGAAGACATTCAGATCATGACCGCGAATGCTCCCTCCTTCGACGAGTACGACGGCCTTTTCATCCCGGAGGCGGCCGCACGGGCGGGCATGGACATATGGGAGTTCTACGGGCGCATGGTGGCTGAAAGTCAGCGCAGTGCGCGGGTGCTCATCCACACTTACAGTGGGGAGACCGGCGACGAGAGCGCCCTGCGAGCCGTGTTGGCCCACCCCTTGTGCACCATCGAGACGGACACCTTTCTGACCGCGCGCGGTCATCAGAACCCCGCAGCCTATGGCACATTCCCGCGGGCGCTGAGCACCTACGTGCGCGAAGGCTTGTTCCCGTTCGAAGAGGCGGTCTACAAGATGACCGGTGCCGCGGCCGAGCGTCTCGGCTGGCGCGACCGTGGCTGGGTGAGAGAGAACTGCGCGGCCGATCTCGTCGTGTTGGACACCGACGAGCTGGCGGACACGGCCACCTTCGAGAAGCCGGCCTGCTTCCCGCGCGGCATCGAGCACGTATTCATCAACGGCACACACGTAGTAGACGGCGACAGCTACGATGCCGCCGCGCGGGCAGGGCGCGTCCTCAGGAGTTGAGATCAGCCTGGCGCGCGTCGTGGGCTGGCAATCGCCGAGCCTCGCCGCGGCGCTCCATCATATGGGCCGGCATTGGAATATTGCCGGTGGATTAGTATAGAGCCTGTGTAGCTCGTTGGTGGAGGTGACGAACCGATGCAACGCGACACCGTCGTAATACTGGGAATGGCGCGCACCCCGATGGGTGGCTTTCAGGGCGACTTCGCCGATGTGGCTGCGCCTACGCTGGGGGCGGCGGCGATAAAGGCCGCGCTCGCCGATAGCGGCCTTTCGGCAGAGGCAGTCGAGGAAGTGCTGATGGGCTGCGTGCTGCCGGCCGGGGTGGGGCAGGCGCCCGCGCGGCAGGCTGCGTTGGGAGCAGGGCTGCCGCAGGCCGTTGGCTGCACCACCGTGAACAAGATGTGCGGTTCGGGCATGCAGGCGGCGATCCTCGCCCACGATGCGATTCTGGCCGGCAGTCGCGACGTCGTCGTGGCCGGCGGCATGGAGAGCATGTCGAACGCTCCTTATCTGCTGCCCAAGGCGCGGCGCGGGTTGCGTCTCGGCCACGGCGAGACCAAGGATCACATGTTCCTCGACGGGCTGGAAGACGCCTACGAGCCGGGCCGTCTGATGGGCACCTATGCCGAGGACACTGCGCGCCATTATGCGCTCAGCCGTGAGGCGCAAGACGCGTTTGCCATCACCTCTCTAGAACGCGCCAACAAGGCGACTGCCGACGGAAGCTTCGCCCGAGAGATAACGCCGGTAGAAGTGCCGGCGAGAGGCGGGGCGACGACGGTGAGCATCGACGAGCAGCCGGGCAAGGCGAGACCGGACCGGATACCCCAGCTCAAGCCGGCCTTCGCGCGCGAGGGTACCGTGACAGCCGCGAATTCGAGCTCGATATCGGACGGAGCGGCGGCGTTGGTGCTGGCTCGGGGCGCGGTGGCCGAAGCGAAAGGCATTGCACCCATCGCGCTGATACACGGCCACTCGTTTCATGCTCAGGAACCGGCGTGGTTCACGACGGCTCCCGTGAGCGCGATCACTACGCTCCTTGACAAGGTCGGCTGGTCGGCCGACCAGGTAGACCTCTACGAGATCAACGAAGCGTTCGCGGTGGTGACCATGGTCGCGATGCGTGAGCTCGAGCTTCCCCACGACAAGGTCAACGTGCACGGCGGCGCGTGCGCGCTCGGCCATCCCATCGGGGCTTCCGGTGCACGAATCGTCGCGACTCTGCTTGCGGCACTCGAAAAGTACGATCTACGCCGCGGCGTAGCGGCGCTGTGCATAGGCGGCGGCGAGGCCACGGCGATCGCGGTCGAGCGCGTTTCGTAGCACTTTGCAGCTTGCCGGGCGCCCACCGGGTACGGGGCCACCCGCTACAGACGCAAGCGGCCGAGACGACTCGCACAACCTCAAGAGAGAATACCTCTCTTCGAGTCAGGGGGGGCGACCGGGCTGTGCGAGCCGCTCGACCAGGCTAAAGGGCCTCCGGTTCGGGGAGAGTAAAATAGATTGTTGCGCCTAGTTCCTCGTTACCCTCTGCCCATACGTGGCCGCCATGGCGGTCGATGATACGTTCCACCGTGGCGAGCCCGATTCCGGTGCCCTCGTACTTGCCCTCATCATGAAGACGCTCGAAGGGAACGAAGAGCTTGTCCACCATGGCCTGGTCGAAGCCAATTCCGTTGTCCTTCACGAAGAACACGGTGGCGTTGCCCCTCTTTCCGCGAGAACCGAATTCCACCCGCGCATCAGGCCTGCCTCTCGTGAACTTCCAGGCGTTACCCAGCAAGTTCGTCAGCAGCACCCGCAACAGCGCTCGGTCGCCGTAGCCGCGCACCTCTTCGCCGATGACCAGCTCTACCTCTCTCTTCGGCTCCGAGCGTCGTAGCTCTCGCGCGATCTGCCCCACCTGCTCGCCGAGGTCGAAATGCTCCGGACGGAGATGGGCGCGCGTCATGTGGCCGAGCATCAGGAAGGCGTCTATCAAGGTGCCCATGCGATCGGCGGCGGCACGTATCAGGTTGAGCGACTCACGGCCCGCCTCGTCCAATCCCTCTCCATAGTCCTGTTGGAGCATCTCGCTGAAGCCGTTGATGGTCCGTAGCGGAGAGCGAAGGTCGTGCGCAACCGAGTAGCTGAAACGCTCGAGCTCGCGGTTCTTGGTCTCCAGTTCGAGGTTGGTCGCTTCCAGTTCGGCTATGCGCTCGCGAACGCGTCGTTCAGCCTCGGTCGAGACGCGCATGTGTCCGATTTCTTGGTCGCGGGCTGTGGAGTCGCGAGAGCCGGTCTGGGTTATCGGATTGAGGCCGTCCATGTCGGTTTGGGCGAAGAGCTCGCCCTCGACCGCTTCCCGGTTCGCGTAAGCCGCGTTGACGGCGGCCAGGAGGCTGACCTCCGCGTTGAACCCAGTGCTACCGCGTCTGCTTGCCATCATCCTACTCCCGCTCCGTCCTTCCTCATCGCATCACGCTCTTGCCGCAGGCCCATCTTCAGGTGCCCGGCAGTCCTACGTAGTGAGCAGCCATGATCAACAGGAAGGTGAGGGCGGGCACGCCGCCCAGCAGTATCACTACCGCAGGCAACGCCTCGCGCAGCGGGTATCTCGGATCTGTGAGCTCCAGCTCAGACACCGCCGGTGCCTTTGTTCCGCTGCCCGTGGCCGCGTTCCATACTGGCTCGCCGGGCCTACTTGATAATTCCCGCTCTCGCATTTGGCTACTCACGAGTCGCGGCTCGCAGTGAGCGCGGCTGTCCACGCCACAAATTCCCTGATTCTGCTGACGACTCTGCTTATTGTTCAATGTCCGTATCGCAAGTAGTGTGCCATGTGATTTACTTCACTTTTCGGGCACCTTGCGCGCATCAGGTCTCTGTAGGTGGCGAAAAATCCCCTCACGAGTGGGGATATCCCCACTCGTGGATCGGGCGTGTTGCCATGACTCGCGCCGATTGCAGTGGGGCTCCTGCCGACCTGCGCGGGCTGGTGTGCGATTGGTCCACGTTGCAGAGTGCCCTATGAAGGGCTCGCTTGCCTGGCCGGCTGGGCGGGTGAGGGGACGGAGAGTGGGTTTGATCGTACCGGCGGCAGACGGGGCGAGAGCAGGCCGCCAGGAGAGATTCGGAGACAATGGCTGACATCGTTCTGGTAGAGGACGAAGACGTCCAGCGGCGCTACCTGACGGGGACTCTCAGGCAGCTCGAGCACACTGTCAGGGCGGCCGAGTCCGCCGAGGACGGCCTGCGCCTGATCGAGGAAGGAGAGCCGGACATCCTGCTGACCGACCAGCGGCTACCGGGCAAGAGCGGCCACGACATGCTCTTGGAGGTCAAGGAAGCCCACCCGAATGTTGCCGTCATCATGCTGACTGCGCACGGGACGATGGAGACCGCGGTGGACGCGATGCGCTCGGGAGCCAGCGACTACCTGAGCAAACCCATCAACCGAGACGAACTCGACCTGGTCATCAACCGCTGTCTGGCCAGCGCGGGGCTCAAGAACGAGCTCGAGTATTACCGCAGGAAGGATCTCGCGGGCTCGGCCATCGACGGCATCGTCGGCAGCTCGCCGGCCGTGCGTGAGCTGCGCGAGATGGTTCTCCGGCTGGCAGCCCCCGAGAAGAAAGGGGGCGGTGGGCCGACCGTTCTCATCACGGGCGAGACGGGCACAGGCAAGGGCTTGGTCGCCCGCGCGCTGCACAGCGAGGCGCGGCGTTCGAACTCGCCATTCATCGAGGTCAACTGCGCCGCCGTGCCCGAGAATCTCCTCGAGGCCGAGTTGATGGGTTACGAGAAGGGGGCCTTCACGGGGGCGACGAA
>PIVZ01001409.1 GCA_003354045.1 bacterium | reverse complement strand
CCCGCGGCGTGATCCGCCTCGACCATGAGGAGGCCGTGCGTGTCCCGCTCGGCGGCGTCGAGTGGATCTCGCGCTCCGCGGGCACAGGCTTCTTCGTGCTCTACGGTCGCGAGCTCTACCTGATCACCGCGCGCCACATCGCCGACGTGCCCCATGCCGTGCGGGCGCGGGTGTCCGTTCAGAATCGGGGCACCAAGGTCAAGGAGGTGATCGAGCTACGCATTCCGCCGGAAAGCTGGGTCTTTCATCCACAAGGCCTGCGTGAGCTCGAGGACGGGCACAAGGTGGCGCCGGTGGATGTTGCCGTGGCAAGGCTGCCGTGGCCGAAAGATCGGTTGGTGAAGACCATCGGCTACTGTCCGGCGCCGTGTGAGGGCAGGGTGATCGATCAGTTCGCCGCTGTCGATCCCGAACCGCCAACCATGATCCTGGTGTTCGGCTTTCCCCGCGACCTCGGTTTCGAGCTTGCCGAGCAGCGGCCGATGGCGCGCATGGGAATCGTGGCCATGGTCGCCGGCGACTACTATCTGGTGCGTGACGATGCCTATGTAGATGCCCGCGTACGCTTGATCGACGCCCCCATCTTTCCCGGCAACAGCGGCAGCCCGGTCTTCAGCAACCCGGTGACCGATGGCCGCTTCGAGCTACTCG
>PIVZ01001408.1 GCA_003354045.1 bacterium | reverse complement strand
GCGCTGATGAAGCTGTCCGTCGTCAGGCTGGCCTTGGCAACCCTGCAATCCGATGATCGAAGTCAAAAACTTGACCAAGACGTACGGGTCCATAACCGCAATCGAGGACGTCTCGTTCCAGGTCGATAAGGGGCTGGCCGCGGGCTTTCTCGGCCCCAACGGCGCCGGCAAGACCACTACGATGCGCATCATCACCGGTTTCATGCCCGCGACCTCGGGAACTGTGACCGTCGAGGGGTTCGACGTCTTCCACGAGTCGCTCGAGGTTCGCCGCAGGATCGGCTACCTGCCCGAAAGCCCCCCGCTCTACCTCGAGATGAAGGTATCGAAGTATCTCGAGCACGTCGCCAAGCTCAGGGGTGTGCCGCGATCCGGCTTGTCCGGGGCGACGGCACGCGTCATCGAGGAGTGCGGTCTCGACCAGGTGGCGGGCCGGCTGTGCGGGCACCTCTCCAAGGGCTTCCGCCAACGCGTCGGGCTGGCCCAGGCGCTCATACACGAGCCCGCCGTTCTCATTCTCGACGAACCGACGATCGGGCTGGACCCGGCCCAAATCATCGAGATCCGCGAGCTCATAAAGGGGCTCGCCACCGAACGTACCGTCATCCTCTCCACCCACATCCTCCCCGAGGTCGCGCAGATCTGCGAGAAG
>PIVZ01001407.1 GCA_003354045.1 bacterium | reverse complement strand
CCCTGATCATGCGTTCATTGCCGAGGAGACCCTGCCGGATGAGGCCAATCGCCCCGACCCAAATGTAGCCCGCTACTGTTGGGTGATCGACCCGCTGGACGGCACACGCAACTACGCGATGGGCCTGCCATGCCACGCGACCTCAATCGCCCTGCTGGACCGAGGTGATCCGATCGTCGGCGTGGTGGCCGAGCACAACATCGAGTCCGTCTGGGCCGCGGTCAAAGGCGGCGGAGCGACGCTCGATGATCGGAAGGTCAGTGTGGCCGATCCTGATGCCCACAAGGACACGTTGGTCGGCATCCCCTCGAGCAAGGACGCGATGACGGTCGCCACACTCCAGGCATGGATCGCCACCCCGGGCATGGTCCTCCGCAACACGGGCTCGACTGCATTGCACTTGGCCTTGGTGGCATCCGGTGCGATGAACGGGTCGTTCTGCAAACGATGCAAGATCTGGGATATCGCAGCCGGGGCACTGCTCGTGGCCGAAGCCGGCGGCATTATGACCGATCCGGACGGCAAGCCGGTTGCGCCCTTCGATCTGTCCCTCGACCCCACTGCCGATCTGCCGAGCCTCGCCGCCGCCCGCGGCCTTCACGGGCGGCTGCTCGATACGGGCGCGCAGGCCTGCCACTGAGGCCATCCGACC
>PIVZ01000671.1 GCA_003354045.1 bacterium | reverse complement strand
ATGCCAACGCGCATGGCGAACGACTCCTCGGAAGCGTTCGCCGTGAATGCCTCAACCACATTCTCATCCTGACGGAGCGACAGATGCTGTCCGTCCTCTCGGACTATTGTCGGTACTACTACTACTCGTCTTCACAATGCGTCACCCCGCTATGTGTTTGATATTGCTAAATCGAGTTGGCCGACGGAGGGTGGCGCAGCCCTCGCTGCGCGCGATCGGGCGACCTCGAAGCGTGCCTGTGCACTGGGACTGTCGAGCTCCTCGCGTTGAATCACCCATGGCCCGTTCGGCAGCGGATGTAGTCCTTGCACCTCGCCACGCTCGATTGCCAGCCGCAGTGTTGTCGGGCTTACTTGCGCGTGAGCGGCTGCGTCGGTGAGGTTGAGCCACTCTGCGCTCTCAGCCGCCTCGGGTCTATAGCGAGGGATCTTGTGATGAGATCGTAGCGACGTTACTCGCTCCTTGGTCCAGCGGTTCCCCCGGCCGGTGAGCAACCCGTTGCGGCTTAGGTAGAGCGCGATAGTTGCGTCGGGGCAGATACGAGCAAGAACGCGGACGACATCGATGGTGTCTCGGGAGGTGTGCGCTTTGTTTTGACCTTTGCGCCGTTTCGTTACGCGCAGTTCGCTGTGCACGCCACCGGTCCAGCGCACGACGAGAACGACTTCGGCGGCATCATCATCGATGTCTACGATGATCTCGTCGATGAGGGTGCGGACGATTCGCTTCTTTAACGTTACGTCCGTTTGTGGATCTTCCCACACGCTCCCCAAGTCACTGGCGATTGCGAGCATCGCATCTTGGCTTGGCCTTCGCGATTCGGGCGCCGCGCTTTGTGCCGCGCGCAGTCGATTCTCGGCAAGCGCGAGCTTTTCAAGCGCGTCATTCCAGCGCTCCTCCAGCTCGTTGGCGACCAGGCGATTGCGCGGATCCACGGCGTCGTACTGCTCGTGAGCGCGGCCTGCCGCGTACGTGGCTGCCTGCACTTCGAGCCCGAGAGTCTCCAGGAGCTTTGCGTGCTCCATGGCGGAGTCCTCGCAGGCGTGCGCCGCCGCTTCGAGAGCACCGGGCTCTACTGCGCGCAGCACCTCGGCAGCGATTGCGTCGTCGACGCTGACGCCGCCGAAGGAGATGCAGCGCGACTTTCCGACGTCGAGACTCCCGCGAGCGCAGCAGTACCTGGGGATGTCGTGTTTGGTCCCCGTATACATGACCGTCAGTTTACTCGCGCAGCGCCGACACCTGAGTAGGCCGCTGAGCAATGCCCTGCCGTTACGGGCAGCGCCCGATCCCCGCTTGGTTACGTTGCGTGCGATCATCTCTTGTACACGTTCGAATCGCTCCCGAGATACATAGCCTTCATGGTGATCATGGATCAACACTGCGTACTCGCCCACTGGGCGGCGACGCGACGACTTCTTGAGCCTCGTGCCGTGCGCCATGGCCTGCATCTCCGTCTTGCCATAGGTGTAGGCCCCGGCATAGATCGGGTTGTGTAAGATACGAATGACAGTTTGGTAGGTCGGTCGCTTCCAACGAGTCGTCCATTTCGAGAGGGTTCGAGTTTTGACGGGGAGATCAAGTCCCTGCTCGATCAGCCACATCAGCGTCTGCCTCGCCGATCCCAGCTCCAGGCATTTATCGAAGACCAACGTGATAGCTGCTTGCACGCGGCGATCCGGATCCTTACGTAGCGAGCCTTCCTCCTTCTCAAAGCCGGCCGGCGGCGTGAGGATCAGTTCTCCGCGTGCGGCTTTGGCCTTGCGGGCTTCGAGTGAGCGGTGGCGTAGCAGATCGAGTTCGTACTCGTTCAGGCTGCCCTTGAGCCCCAACAAAAGGCGGTCGTTGCTGTCTCTCGGATCATAGATCGTCTCGTGATCGACTAAGACAGCATCGACCAAGCTGCACATCTCCACGAGCTGGTGCCACTCGCGAGAGTTGCGGGCAAAGCGCGATACCTCTCGCGCACAAACGGCTCCTACCTTGCCGAGGCAAACCTCGGCGACCATACGCTCGAAGCCCACCCGCTGCACGGAACCGCTGGCGGTGCGACCGAGGTCGTCGTCGATGATCTCAACGTCGCTAAAGCCGAGCTCGCGAATACGCTTCTCCATGCCGTACTGCAGGCGCCGGCTCTCCTGGTTGTTGAGCACCTGGTGGTTCGAGGACTGGCGTACGTACAAGATTGCCTTGCGGCCAAGGTGGCGAGTCGTGATCTTCTCACTCATCGCTCCCCCCTGCTTCGGCGACGTCGGCGTGGGCTCGTTCGGCTGCTTCGCGGATCATCCGGGAGAGCAGGCGCCGAAGTCTTCGCTTGCTCTTCTCCGGAACACTCGCCCAGGTCGCCGGCGGAGCTTGCGAGGCGAAGAACCTGAGTTGGGTTTGTTCGCAACGACGACGGTTGGATCTCATCGGTATGGCCTCCTTTGGTGGAGACCATTTCAGCGTGATCGGGAACTTCGCGATAACGGTGCCGACGCGTATCCTCGAGCAGCGCCCGAAGCGAGATGAGAGCTTGCCAGCTCACGCGCGGACGTTGCTCAACGCGCATTGGCTCGCAGTTGGCGCGATCGAACATCCACTGCGGAACCTGGAAGCAGTACTGGCGAGAGTCCTGGCCCGGTATACTGCAGCGAAAAGCTCCACCGCTTGGGCCGGTGATCTCTGCTTCGATCAGCAGCTCTCGTTCGAATT
>PIVZ01000670.1 GCA_003354045.1 bacterium | reverse complement strand
GTATGCGCGAGGCCTCGGGGGAGATGAACACCGTGGCCATGGACCTCTTCGTGACCTCTATTTCGGAGGACGTAGAGGTAATCCAGTCGCTCACCTTCGGCAAAGGCAGCCGCATAGATACCGACTTTCGCGTGACCCATCTCGGCGAGGGGGGAGGCCTCTACGGTCTCAAGGAGCAGAGCCTGGCTCTCGGCAAGGACGGCATGGAGTTGTCTCAGGCGGTCGAAACGCAGCTAGGTGCCTTGCGTGAGATCGTGATGGGGGTCCATGAGGCGCTCAACCTGGCCGCCCAGCGGGCTTCCAACGAGTTCTCGAAGACGCTCAACCGGATCTTCTGGATCGTGCTCTTCATCGGCGTAATCGGTGGTATCATTTTCCTCGTTCTGGCCCGTGTAGTCGATCGTGAAGCCAGGCAGCAGGTCGAGAAGCTCAATCAGACCTTCAGCGCTCTGAGCGCCGAAGTCGCGGTGCGCAAGAGCGCCGAGGAAGAAATCCGGCGTATCAACGAGGAGCTTGCGGGTGCTCGCGACAAGGCGCTCGACGCGAGCCGCGCGAAGAGCACTTTCCTGGCCAACATGAGCCATGAGCTGCGTACGCCGATGAACGCGATCATCGGCTATAGCGAGATGCTCATCGAGGACGCCCAGGACGCCGGTGAGGAAGAGACCGTCGAGGATCTCGAGAAGATCCGAGTGGCCGGCAAGCACCTTCTCTCGCTCATAAACGACATTCTCGACCTCTCGAAGATCGAGGCCGGCAAGATGACTCTCTTCATAGAGGACATCGACGTCCGGTCTCTGGTGGGAGACGTACGCCAGACCATTTTGCCGCTCGTCGAGAAGAACGAGAACGAATTGTCGGTGTCGTTGCCCGATGAGGCGGGCACGATCTACTCGGACGCGACGAAGGTGCGGCAGACGCTCTTCAACCTGCTGAGCAACGCCTGCAAGTTCACGCAAAAAGGCACTGTCTCGGTCGATGTCAAGTACGCGGCCGTGGACGGAAACAGCTTCATCGTCTTCGACGTCTCCGATACCGGCATCGGCATGACGCCCGAGCAGGCGGGAAAAATCTTTCAGGAGTTTACTCAGGCCGATGCTTCTACGACCCGAGAGTACGGCGGCACGGGTCTCGGACTGACGATAACGAAGAAGTTTTGCGAGATGCTCGGCGGTGACATCGAGGTGGAGAGTGAACCGGGCAAGGGCTCGACGTTCCACGTGCGTCTGCCCGTAGACAGCCGCACCGATCAGCCGAAGGCGCCGGAGCCGGCCGTTCCTGAGGCCGTGGAGGCGCCGGTCGCCGATGCCGGACGCTCGGTCTTGGTCATCGACGATGACCCCTCGGTTCTGGACCTCATGCAGCGTTTCCTGACCAAAGAAGGGTTCGAGGTGGTAACCGCCTCCGACGGCGACCACGGCCTCGAGCTGGCCAAGCGCCTCAAGCCGGCGGTGATCACACTCGACGTGATGATGCCGGGCATGGACGGTTGGGCGGTGCTCTCGGCCCTCAAGAAGGATCCGGAGACCGAGAATATCCCGGTGATCATCATCACCATGATCGACGACAAGGAGATGGGTTTCACGTTGGGTGCCGCGGAGTACATGACCAAGCCCATTGACCGCGAGCGCTTGGTAGAGCTGGTCAACGAGTACCGCGGGCGCGGTGAGCCCGGGCACGTGCTGGTCGTGGAAGATGACGCCGACATCCGCACGCTGGTGGTGCGTACATTGACCAAGGCAGGTTGGCAGGTCGCCGAGGCGGAGAACGGGCGCGACGCTCTCGATCGATTGCAGGAGCGCGAGCCGGACATCATTCTTCTCGACTTGATGATGCCTGTGATGGACGGGTTCGAGTTTCTCGACCGGCTGCGGTCGGTTGATACGACCGCCGATATCCCGGTAATCGTGATTACGGCCAAGGATCTCGGTGAGTCGGAGAAGACGAAGCTCGACGGATCGGTCCAGCAGGTGCTCATGAAAGGCGCCTATAGGCGCGAGGAACTGCTCGAAGAGATTGCAGGCTTGATAGGCAAGTCGGTGGCCGGGTCAGGCGCCGGCCAATCTTAGGGGGGGAGGCCGTCCATTGACGGCGGGATAGCAATGCCGAAGATTCTGCTTGTGGAAGACAACGAGATGAACCGTGACATGCTCTCACGGCGTCTCCAGCGCAAGGGCTTCGAGGTGGTGGTCGCCATCGATGGAGGCGAGGGGGTCGCGATGTCGGTGTCGGAGAAGCCGGACCTGATATTGATGGACATGAGCCTCCCCGTGCTCGACGGTTGGGAGGCCACCAGGCGCATCAAGGCCGACGACGGGACCAATGGCATACCGGTCCTTGCCCTGACGGCGCACGCGATGCCGGGCGACCGCGACAAGGCGATCGAGGCCGGCTGCAACGACTACGACACCAAGCCGATAGACCTCAAACGGCTGCTAGGCAAGATCAAGAAACTGCTAGGCGCAGACGACGGCGACAGCGACGCCTGAACCGGCATTCCGGCCGGTCTTCAATCCACCGATAGGCACTCGAAAAGCTCGAGCATTCCCTTGCCCTTCAGCTCGGCGTGGCCGAGGGATCGGCATTCGCACGAGCCCTCGATCTGCTCGCAGGCGGTCTGGGTAAGCGCCAGCGTACCGGGCTCAGCGTGGGCCTGAGTGCGCGCCGCGGTGTTCACGGTGTCGCCCCAGACGTCGAA
>PIVZ01001406.1 GCA_003354045.1 bacterium | reverse complement strand
GCGGCAAGATCAGCATGGACTCGCCAGTGTGGAAGGCCCTCATGCACAAGGAGGAGGGGGACGAGGTGCTGGTAAGGCGCCCCAAAGGCGATATCGAATACACCATCCTAGAGGTGAGCTACAGCGGGCGCCCATAGCACCGCATCTTCGTGACCTTCTCGCTCCGGGATCCTCGACGTAGCTTCAGCTACGCCTGCGGTCCCTCATATTATCTGTGCTTGCGGCGTTCGGTGAGTTGGAACTTGCCGAGCTCTAGCGTGGCCACCAGAGGCAGGTGGTCCGAGCCGCGGCGCGCGGCGAGGCTTTCGTGCGAGCGCATCTGCTTTATGCCGATGCCGCGCGCGTAGATGCGGTCCAGGGCCAGCACGGGCATGGGGGAGGGGAAGGTGGCTGGCCAGTTCTGATTGTGGTGGCGCGTGGTGAAGGTGTCTTCGAGCCGGCGCGTCGCGCGGCAGCGGCGCCAGGCGTTCATGTCGCCCAGGAGCAGGGTGGGTCCCTGAAGCTCGGGTTGCTCCAGGATCTCATGCACCTGCCGCGCGCGGGTGCGGTCGATGAGCGCCAAGTGGGTGGCCACGACGGTCAGGTCGTGGGTGCCGCCGTGGAACTGGGCTGCGACGGCGGAACGTCGCTCGAAGTTTCCGAAATTCAGGTAG
>PIVZ01001405.1 GCA_003354045.1 bacterium | reverse complement strand
GTCGATGGACAGTCCCTTCTTCCGTCCCGTATACGCGGCAGCGGTTGGCACCGCCTGCGGGAACGTGGAAGTCACGATCATGGAGCGTGATGGGACGCCGGTCGGCTTCTTCCCGTTCCAGCGAAACGGGAGCCACGTCGGCCGGGCGATCGCGGCGCCGATGTCTGACATGAACGGGGTCATCGCCGCGCCGGGGCTCCAGTGGACGGTCGAGGAGTTGCTCCGGCAATCGGGCCTCTCGACCTGGCACTTCGACCACCTCATCGCGTCGCAGGTTCAGTTCCAGCATCATCACTTCTGGATTGACGACTCGCCGTACATGGATTTGCGTCAGGGCTTCGCCGCGTACCAGGAGGAACACGCTCGTACCGGCTCCTCCCTGATCAGGCAGGCAGGGCGTAAGAGCCGCAAGCTGGCGCGCGAGATCGGGTCTCTCCGTTTCGAGCTGCACACGCGCGACGCGACCGTGCTCGGTCGATTGATAGAGTGGAAACGGATGCAGCTCGAGCGAGCGCACCTGGCCGACATCTTTCGCTTCCGGTGGCTCCTGTCGCTCATCGAGTTGATTCTCGAGGCAAACACGAAGAACCTGTCCGGCCAGCTGTCCACGCTCCACGCCGGTGACCGCCTCGTCTCGATTCATCTCGGCATCC
>PIVZ01001404.1 GCA_003354045.1 bacterium | reverse complement strand
TGCCATGGCAGTCTGGGGGGCGGCCCATCAGCTGGGGAGGCCAAGGAGTACCCGATCGAGAAGCTGATGTACTATGTGGATAGAGTACATGACCGAGCAATCTTCGCCGTGCTATTCTTCGACTGATACGCCTATCGGGACGCACCACGGTCCTTTGATCCGTCAATGTCTGGCTTGATTGTAACCTCTCTGGGTCTTGCCAGTTCTTAGGGTGAACGTCAGCTCCGGTGCCCAGGGGCGGGTGGAGCGTAGCGAGGGACGAGCGTTGCGGAGCCTACCGAGGAAGAGTTGATGCGTCTGCTCGCAGTGGCCGATCTCCGTCCGCTGGCCGAGTACGGCCGCGAGATCACCTCGACAAGGGCTGGCACCAAGCGATTGCCTCGCAGCCGGACCACGTGGAAGCGCGAGCCGCTGACGTTCGGGAACCTCGACGCAGCGGTGGGGCGCGCACGAGAGGCGCTAGAGGACAATCCTGATCTGATTGCGCAGTACGAACGACTCGGGCGTGAGCGTTCGTTGATCTACAAGTCGCTCGCTCTGACCGGCCGGCGGAAGGGCGAATTGTCCTCACTGACCGTCGGACAACTCGATCTCGACGGTCCGGTGCCGTACGCAGTCCTGAACGCCGCGGACGAGAAGAATCGCCAGGGCTT
>PIVZ01001403.1 GCA_003354045.1 bacterium | reverse complement strand
GTCCTGGCATGCTACGAGAGCCTCAGTATCGCCGGCGGCTCCGTTCCCTGGGCCGAGGTCACGATCAACGAACGCTCCTGGGTCACCGGTGATCTCGGCCTCAGCGGCAACCGCACGGTCCTGACGGTGAACGATCGTCTTGACATCGGCGGGCTGTTCACGTGGACGGGCAGTAACGTCACCAGCAGCGCCAAGCTGACGGGACCGGGCGTGACCTATGCAAACGGCGGGGCGCTCACCAGCCAGGTCGTACATCTCGATCAGCACCGCCTCGTGCTCGACGGCAACAGCACGTCGGTCGTTGCCGACGGACGCATCGACTTCATCTCGCCGTCAGTCTTCGAGATCAAGCCGGGCTCGAGCTACGAACACCAAGGTGATGGGTATATTGCCGGCGGCTGGCTCGACGACCTCTTCGTGAACGGCGGCACACTGATCAAGTCAGTGGACCCCGGGACGAGCCTGATCTACATGCCCACCGAGAACTCCGGACTGATTCACGTGAAGACCGGCACGCTGAAATTCTACCTAGGCGGCAGCAACACGGGCGACTTCCTGCAGCGCTGCGGCCCCTACCTCGACTCTCCACTGATCAACATCGATCCGATCGAGCGGCGCTCGTACGAACACATCGAGTACTCGCCGCTCTTCAAC